>DUHG01000026.1 GCA_013330975.1 Candidatus Bathyarchaeota archaeon | reverse complement strand
AGTACAAGCAGATCGTCAATCCTTCCACCTACCCAGTTGAACTAAGCGTGGCCCTCAAGAGTTTAGTTAGAGGATTGAAGAGACGAATCAAGAAAACTGAAGCTGCCGCATTGAGAAATTAATCATTGGGCATCATAAAACCCTGAATGAACAAAACTTCTGAAATGCAAGCCACAAAGAAAATGCACTGACGAGGCTTCTGGTTGAAAAGCAAAAACACTATTCCTAAAGGAATTATCACTCTTGTTTCAAAGCTTTTGATAGAATTTTTATGAAATCGAGCCACTCAAGATCAAACTGTGCCCTATAACACACGACGTCGGATTTGGCAAACACTTAAAAGCCCTTTCGGAAAAGGATAATTGCTACCCAAAAGTGGCGAAGANNAATGCAGAATCGCTCCGCAATTGTTGCTGTAGGTCGAACAAAATTCGGGGAACACTATGGAAAGGAACCCGAAAAGCTAATCGAAGAGGCTTGGCTGGCAGCGTCACGAGAGCCGGAGATAGAACGAGGGACTCTAGAAGCTTGTTACATGTCTGACTGTCTGCTCCCAATAACCAACAAGCTAGGATTGGAAGAAGGTTTCCTTTCTGAACTGACTGAGCTCCACGTTCCCATGGAAGTCTCCCGGTCGGTTAGTGCTGCCTTATTGACTGCTAGTCACGCTGTTCAATCAGGTGCCTATAGCGTTGTCCTGGTCGGCGGAATAGAGAAAATGACCGATAGATGGGACAAAATTCGCGATGACCTCATGCTTCTTGAGGACCCATGGAGCTATTACTCTGGAGCCACCCCGGAAGTAAACCACGAGTTGATGCTGCGAGCTTATGCCAAGAAGTACGGTATAGTCGGAGAAAATCTTGACAAGCTAAATCTCGCATTGGCCGAAATTGCTGTGAAGAATCATGCGCATGCTCTCAAGAATGAATATGCCCAATTCCAGCGGAAAATTACCGTCGAGCAGGTCATAAGCGCACGGGAACAAGCTAGAAAGCCACTTGGGCTCTACGATTTTGCTCCCATTTCAGACGGTGCCACCGCTTTGGTCTTGACCAGCGAGACCGTAGCCAAGAAGATTACTGACAAACCGGTTTATCTCTTGGGCTGCGCCTCTGCCACAGACTTCCTAAGCTACCCGGGACGAGCTGATCTAACACATTTTGAAGCTACGAAAATCTCCATGAGGAACGCTCTCAGAATGGCTTCGATAAATCGCTCAGACATAGAAATAGCTGAACTCTACGANNGCCACAGGCGGCGCTCAGATTTTCGAAATTTTCAGGCAGCTCAGAGGCGAAGCAGGCGCACGACAAGTTGATACTGGAAGAGGATTGCCCAGATATGGTTGCGTCCAAGAGTTCGAGGGCTTCGGCACCAAAAATTACATCAGCATCTTGGGGAGAGAATAGAAAATGAGTAGCGAGCCAATAGAGCGAAGAGTCTCCTACCTCGGCGATCGGTTGAAAGCTAGTCGATGCCCGATTTGCGGTCAAGAATACTTTGAAATCCGCTACTATTGTGGAAACTGTGGACGAAAAAGCTTCGGAAAGATGGTTACAATAGACCTTTTCTACGAAAAAGGCAAGCTTGAATTATGTACACTTGTTACTGAACCCACAAACAAATTCACAAAACTGGAACGCTACATTTACGGAATCGTTTCTTTTCACGATGGAAAAATCCGTGTTCCTGGAAGACTGACAGATCATCCCGTGAAAGATGGAGAAATAGTGGATTTTTCAGCGCTTGAAGGAAAAGATGTGGTTCCAAGATTTCGCAGACGATATTCAGTTGGTGCAAATGAAGTTATTCCCACGATCTCTCTGGCTTTTACTCTTGCGGATGTCTACTATCCGCATCAGGAATATGTAGTAGCTGAACCTGAGAGGGAGTACGAAAAACCGGGCATAATAGGTTACGGTGTCTACGCTTCTAGGTTTAGGATAAAAGAAGGCGGAATAGAACGCTCAATTCCCTTCATAGACGAGGACTCAGTAACTGCCGCAGTTGAAGCTGGAAAACTTGCGCTAATCCATGCAGGAATCGATAGCAAGACAGTAGGCAAAGTTTACGTTGGATCAGAATCCAATCCCTACTCTGTCAAACCTATAGCTTCCAAGGTTGCACAAGTGTTGAAACTTGGGGAAGAAGATGAAGATGTCCAGAGCGTGGACGCTGTAGACACAGAGTTTGCATGCAAAGCTGCAACAAGCATGTTCAAGGATGCTGCTGCACTCGTTGCCTTCCCAACGTCGGGCATAAAATGCGCTATGGTAATTGGCTCTGACAACTCCCAAGCAGCGCCACGCGGATGTCCTGGTGGAGAACTCGACCTTTTCGTCGGCTTTGGTGGATCTGCTTTCCTTTTCGGCAAACAAGACGTTATTGCGGAGATTGAAGGCTGGTACTCCTGCACATCTGACACTCCTGACTTCTGGCGTCGCGATGGTCAAGAATTTCCAATGCATGGTGGAAGATTCACTGGAGATCCCGCATATTTCAAGCATGTGCGCAAGGCTGTATCACGACTTATGGAGAAACTTAACCTGAAACCGAGCGACATCAACTACTTTGTAGCGCATCAACCTAACCCNNTCCCTTGCGGTCAAGAAATTTGGAAATACCTATTCTGGGTGCTCGCCAATAGGCTTAGCCGCAGTTTTGGACGTGGCCAAACCTGAAGAGCGAGTGATAATTGCGAGCTATGGTTCAGGCGCAGGGAGTGACGCATATCTGCTTAGGGCTACACGCGATATCCTTGGCAAGAGACGACGCCAGAAAATCACTGTACAGTCTCAGGCTGAGAATCCATTCATCGAGTTCGTGGACTATACGACTTACAGACGGCTCAAGAAAGGCATGTAGCAAACAATTAATAAACGAACTGAATGAATGGTAAACGGAGCCTTTGCGATTGGTTGTTGCTGAAATCCTCAAAGTCTTTTATGCCCCACATAAGGTTTTCAAAGAAATTGTCCAAAACCCGAAATACCTTGGGCCCCTATTGATTCTGATCATTTTCACTGCTGCTCAAACAGGTTTCATTTATGCTAGAGAATCGAAAATCTACTATGAACTTACCCTTCCGACTGGGTTGCATGCAGACACATGGACGGAGAATGCCACCTTCTGGCAAGCTAGTGTCGGTGCAGTTATAAGCAATAACTATGTGGATTTCATCAATGGCACCTCATCAGGGGCTAGGAGTATAGACTATTATGGCAACTGCAGCATCGAGTTTGAGCTTGACAATAGTCAGACTTTACAAATAGCATTGCCTGATTTGGATGGATCAGTCGATTGTAGCGAAACAGGTTTCCAGAACATTTCTTTCAGAGTCAAAACCATCACGCCAGAGATAAACCCTCAAAGTGCAACCTTGTTTTTGTACTCACTTGGCGACTCTAACTATTTCAGTTACGACTTGACTGAAACATTTTCCAAAACCGAGCCTCATATTTGGAATAACATCACAGTTCCTGTTGGATCGACGGAATGGTCGAGTAGCAACTCAGCCGCCAGCTGGCAAAACATTACGAGCCTCATGATGGAATTAACATGGTCAAATGCGTCCAACATAAGACTGCTGGTCGACGGTCTTTTCTTCAGAGGCGTCTTCAAGAATGGCGTTGAGGTGAACGGAATCCAAACTCTACTTCTATACTATGCTGTTCCAACTGCTGCGATATCATTTGCACTCCAATGGCTACTGCTAACAGCATTAATGTACTTCATAATTAAGGGACTGAAAGGGAATATTGTTTGGAAACAGCTTTTGGTAGCCGTTGGTTTTGCATTGGTAATTCTGATTGTTCAGGCTTTGATTCTCCTTGCAACCTACTCATTTGTTACTCAGTTCAACATTCCGCTCGAGTATTTTTCAGGTGTTCCTGGTGAAAGCGAAATTGCCAACAAAGCTGTTGTTGCAGCAATGGCACAGGTAAATCTCATAAGTGGTGGCGTTCAGGTTGCTTTTTGGATATGGACAATCGGTCTGGCTGCTTTCATAGTTCGTACAGTTCCCATAACTAGTCCAGTTCCCCTCGGAGAAGATATGGCAATGCCAAAACAACTTAGCTGGACAAAATGTCTGTTAGTCTCAGCAGCAAGTTTCGTGTTAACGATAATAATCATGGCTTTCGTAGGCGCATAGAGCCGAGCCAGCAAGATTTATATCTGCTAAGAGGCTTTTCTGCAACAGAAAGCTTCTCACTAACCCCTTGAGAAAGGCACGTTTGATTGGTTATGAGCAGCTCATCGGAATGAGGTTGAAGGATTGAATATTGGCGAATTGAGGGACGGTGCAAAACGAGTCAACATTGAAGCACGAGTGATCGAGAAAGGAAATGCGCGTGAGGTCCAGTCTAGATATAAAAATGAGACTTATCTGGTAGCAAGTGCAGTGGTTTCAGATGACTCAGGAAGCATAAAACTTACGCTGTGGAACGAACAGATCGACCAAGTTCAAGTTGGTGACAAAATAAGAATCGAGAATGGCTATGTGACAAGCTTCAAGGGCGAGATCCAGCTTAACGTAGGCAAATTTGGGAAACTGACTATTGAATAGATCAGATAGTCAGTCAATTTTAGATAAAGATCATTTCAAAAGTGGCTGCATCGAATAGAAAGTCGTGAATGAATAGCAAACCGCCAGCTGTATTTTACAATGCCTGGAAAGCTGAAATTCGAAATAGATGGCATTCTCTGGAAGCTCAATCGCAGGTGCAGGTCTAGCTTGTCTTTAAGCCATCTATGAATTGGGATAGGTCGACTATGGAGTTGCCTCTTTCATCGTAAAGTTTCTGTTTTGCTGGTGGTCTGGTTCTATAGAAAGGAATTCTGTCGGCCACGCGCTCCTCATATGTTGGTTCATATTGTTTTCTATAGAAAACGCCAATCGGAATTTGATCTCCCCATTCATGAGCTTTCTCTATTGCAGTGATCTTTCTTTGCAGATCTTCCTTCCAATCGCGCACTTCGGGTTCATAATTGGTTTCCTCCAGCTTATAGAGTCTAGATTGAGGTTTACTTTGAGCATCTCTTCTGTCTTCTCCGGCATACCAATCCTTGGTGTTTATATCATTGTATGTAGGGCATGGTTGAAGGCACTCGACAAATGCCAAGCCTTTATGCTGAATTGCTTGCCTTATCGTGTCTTTTAGATGTCTGACATCATATGCATATGACCTTGCGGCAAAAGTGTAGCCAGAAACAATCGCAAGTGCGATTGGATTAACTGGTTCATTTATGTTTGGCTTCGGAAGAGACTTTGTTTTCAGATTGCGCCCAAGGGTAGGTGACGCCTGTCCTTTTGTTAGGCCATAGACACCGTTGTTGTGAATAATGTATGTCATGTCTATGTTCCTTCTGCCTGTGTTCACAAAGTGTCCAGCGCCAATTCCAAGACCATCCCCATCGCCACCAATCGCCAGAACTTCGAGATCAGGATTTGCAATTTTAATGCCTGTGGCGAAAGGCAAAGTCCTGCCATGAAGTGTGTGCACGCCATTAACCTTGACGTTGTGTGCCTCTTTTCCCGAACAGCCGATTCCTGAAACAATTACTGTCTGACAAGGTTCAAGATTTAGTTCAGCGAACGCCATTTGCAGAGCATTCATTATGCCAAAGTTACCACAGCCTGGACACCAGTCAGCNNAAGCCAAATTCAAATCCTTCGTCTTTCAAAATGGATAGCGCCTCGATTATCGCTCCTTTAGGTGAACCCCAGCTAACAACGATGTTCTCTGCCTTTTCTTCTCCAAAGAAATTCATTTTTTCCTCAACTGGCACTTCCATATTTACCAGTTCAAGTTTCTGCATTCTTTTCTCCATCATTAGTCGTCTGTTCTTAACTTCTTCGCTTATATGGCCAATCTCGTTATGCTCGTCTCCGGTGTACCACTGCACAGTATTTTTCATTCCGAGTGGTGCTCGAGGGCTTATTCCTGTTCCCGTTAGATGAAAACGCTTGTAGTCATTTCCTTCAACATCTTTTTCGGTGAGTAGCAATCCTCGGTCGATCTTGAAGTTTTCATATTCAAAAACTGGGTAGGTTTGTGAACAGTTAGCCACGGCCTTGTCTATAAGGTGGATGACAGGAACCTGATATTTCTCTGCAAGGTTGAAGGCGTTTGCTGCGTCATAGAAGCACTCCCTAATGTCTCCTGACGCAATCACTATGCGTGCAAACTCTCCATGACCAGCATGAATGACAAAGCGAAGATCCGCCTGGCCATTTCTCGTTGGTAAACCAGTTGCTGGAGCCCCACGCTGATAGTAAGTCACAACGACTGGAACTTCACTGTTTCCAGCCCAACTCAATCCTTCAGCCATAAGCGAAAAACCTGGACCCGAAGTCGAAGTGGCAGCTCGCGCTCCTGCCAAGGTTGCGCCGGAGGCAGAGTTTATTGCTGCGATTTCATCTTCGGTTTGAATGACCACAATCGCTTCTTCTTGGTCACGGGTTTTCAGGATTTGTTGAGCTTCGAGGTACTCGCTCTCGTCTGCTGCTGGCGTTATTGGATAATATGTTTGAACTCGACAGCCACCCAGAACTTTACCCATTGCCACAGCTTGATTTCCTGTTAGAAATATACGCTCTTCTTTGCGCTCAGTTTCTTCAAGTTGGAGATTCAAATCATTCTTGAAGGTCCTCTTGGCATAGTCATATGCCTCATTCAGGGCCAGGATGTTCATTGAGGCGATTTTTTCGGGAAATGTCGCCTTTAGAGCCTTCTCTACCCGCCTTCTATCGTATTTTAGAAGTGCAAAGGAGACACCAACTGTTAGGACATTTATCATCCGAGTGATCTTGCTGATTTGCGGGATGCTCAATTTCTTTCCGATAATGTTCAGGAGCCCCATATATGGAACGGGGAAAACATGGATTTTCCTGGTTCTAGCATAATCAAGGAAATCACCAAGCGTTTCACCTATGCCGTTTTCTTTCATTTGTTCTTGAAGTTCTGTCTTAAATTCTGGTGGCAAAGTCGGTATGTTAAGTATATTCTTGGGAATCCCTTGTGAATCAACGATTATCCCGCCTTCAGGCATGACCTCCTGATGATGTCGAACAACCGTTTCAGCATCAAAGGCTGCAAGCAGGTTTACATCGTTTAGGTTTGCCCGTATCTCTTTTTTCGCCACTCTGAGGTGGAAGTAGCTGTGTAGGCCTTTGATGTTTGAGTGATACTCTCTTCTGCCAAAAACGTATAGTCCACCGTAGCCGCAAGCTCTGCCAAAAATGTTCGCGGCAGTGTCTACTCCACTGCCTTGGGGACCGCCAGCCATCCAGTTTATACTATTCGATTCCATTTTTCTCTCCTCATAACCGAAGCAGCTTGACGAAACTCCTGTTTCTTATCCGCCGGTAACCTTGTCGCAACCAATACAACAAGTGCAGCCTGCACTTTCACCGCAATATGGGCATACGCATCTGCATTCATCGATTAGGCTGCCACATTGTTCACAACGAGGTTCTTTTTCCTCTCTATTCAACTGGTTCGCCTTGCCAGTTTCTATTTGAGAATTCTCCTGATTTAAGTTTTTGGAAGAGTGGTTTTTTGAATCGAGATTGAGAAGTCCTTGGGGAAAAAATTCGAAAGGCGTTTTGAAAGATCTGAAGAAATAGACAGTTTGCCGAAATGAGATTTTCAGAAGAAAAAGAGAATGAATAAGAATCTATCTTACGTAGTCGTCAAATGTCCAGTAATGTTCTTCCTCTTGCATTACGATATCTTCGAATAGCCGCCGTGTTTTAGTGTCTCCAATTTTGAGAGCCTCGGCCACTATTTTCCTGTACAGCAAAATGGCAATATTCTCAGCTTCGTGGTCCAGCTTCAAGAAGTCGTCGGCGTTTGACCCGACCTTTGGAATAGGATCCGGTGTGAAAACAGCTTCTCCTTCGAGCAAGTATATCCTCTCGGAAATCTTTTCAAGGTGTTCCATCTCCTGCATGAAAATTCCCTTCAGCAACTTGCTCACCACACTTGGCTTGTTGGATTCTGTGACTACTTCAAGAGC
>DUHG01000071.1 GCA_013330975.1 Candidatus Bathyarchaeota archaeon | reverse complement strand
AGATATATGCTGAGGACCGAAGAGC
Source organism: Candidatus Bathyarchaeota archaeon (assembly GCA_013330975.1). Classification (GTDB taxonomy): domain Archaea; phylum Thermoproteota; class Bathyarchaeia; order Bathyarchaeales; family Bathycorpusculaceae; genus UBA11855; species UBA11855 sp11852u. The sequence goes on along the minus strand of DUHG01000071.1, from coordinate 3,537 downwards.
GCAATACCCCTAGAAACCAGCATTATCTCCTCCAGAAGGCTGGAATACTGACGCCAAAAACCTTTAAATCACCTGCTGAAATCGACCGCCTTGCGATCGTAAAAGTCTCAGAAAAAGCACGTTCAATAGAACGGGCATTCTTCTACGCTTCATCACAAGAAGAATACGAGAAAAAAGCCTCAGACCGCATAAATAGGGGCATAATCAGCCCAGAGGCGCTGAATGACGCCGTAATCGAAGAATACGTTGTTGGCGCAAAATTCAATGCCAACTTCTTCTGGTCGCCNNGCCTCTGAACAATTGGAACTGAATATTCCGACGCAGAATATCGAAATTGGACACACGGGAGCAACCATGAGGGAAAGCCAGCTTGAGATGATCTTTGAAGCTGGAGAACGCTTCGTAAATGTTTGCAAGAAAGAATATCCACCCGGCATGATTGGCCTATTCGCACTGCAAGGAGCAGTTACGAAAGACCTCAAATTCTACGTTTTCGACGTGAGCCCACGAGTTCCAGGCTGCCCCTGTGTCGAACCGACATCACCTTACATGAAATACAAATATGGCGTTGAAGTGGGTCCTGGAAGACGCATAGCAATGGAGATTAAACGAGCTCTGAATGTGGACAAGCTGGCAGATGTGGTCACATGATAACCAACGAAAACATCTCAGAAATCCTTGAAAAATACGACTTGAAAAAGCTCACAATAGCCACTCTGGGCTCTCACTCTTCGCTTAACATCTTCAAGGGCGCAAAAGAAGAAGGATTCAGAACAGTCGGCATATGCAAACCAAAAGACGCCATAATGTACAAGAAATATCCCCTCGCAGATGAGCTGATAGTTGTAGAAAACTTCACCGAGTTGCTAAGCGAGAAGCTACAAGAAAAACTGTTGAAACTGAACGCGGTTTTGATTCCTCACGGCTCTTTCACGGCCTACTTAAGCACGGAAGAGTTGCAAAACAGCCTTCATGTGCCCATGTTCGGGAACCGCCAGCTTCTTCATTGGGAGGCTAACCGCAAAGAACAGGAGGAATGGCTAAGGCAAGCTGGGCTGAGATTGCCAGCGACGTTTGAGTCACCAGATGACATTGACCGCTTGATCATAGCGAAGCTGCCAGGGGCAAAAGGCGGCAGAGGNNCAGGAGTATGCTTTGGGCGTAAATGTTTACCCCAGCTACTTCAGCTCGATAATAAAAGATGATGTTGAGCTCTTAGCTATGGATCGACGCTATGAATCGGCAGTTGATGCCATAGGGAAGATTCCAGCGGAGGAACAACTCGAGGTGGGTGTTAATCCCACATATACCATTGTGGGCAATTTTCCAATTGTGTTGCGTGAATCGTTGCTTCCTGAGCTAATGCGAATGGGCGATAGCGTTCATAGGAAAGCTCAAGAGTTGGCGCCGCCGGGAATAATCGGACCCTTCTGTCTGGAGACTGTGATCACGGATGACCTTCGCATTTTCACGTTTGAGATTTCTGCACGGATCGTGGCAGGCACGAACGTAGGCATTGGGACCTCACCTTATGCCTACTTGAAGTATGGCGAGAACATGTACATGGGCAGGCGCATTGCTACGGAGATCAAGGAAGCTGTCAAGCTTGGTCGGTTGAACCAAGTAGTTGCGTGAGAAACAAGGGACACGGCTGATCGAGTTCTAGAAGATTCTTCTATAACGGATAACCACAGGGACTTAAAGGCAACAGTCACGGTCTTTTGTCGGGAGAAGGCAGTTGGCTGAAGAGAATTGCGACTGGATATTTGTGAATATGGTTCCAATGCTCTGCGAGAAGGTCCGCATAGTCAAGCAGCAGAAAGTTGAGACTTGGTTGAATCTTTCCCAGCTGGCTGCACAACTCGGTTTGCAGAANNGCGGAAACGTTGGCTGCTTTTCTTTTTTCGCTGGAAGTTTCAAAGTCAACTATCCATGGCTGAAGGTAAGGATCGACTATGACATGTCTGGGCGCTTTGCTCAGTTCTCCGTGATCCAATCCTATCAGGTCGAGCCGCCAACATTCCTCCATCAGCTCGCTGAGTATCTGACGCAAGATAGCCTTATCTTTGGTTGCAGAGAGCCATTCAGGAAGGAAATCGCCCTCTACTAGCTGCATTAGAAGGAAGTTTTTACCCGCTTCGACCAGAATCGGTCCGACGCCTGCGGAGTTTGCCTTTGCTAGCATCTTTGCTTCATGCATTAAATCGGCGCGGTCTGCGTCTATTCTGCGGATCTTGAGTGCCAATTTCTGACGGTAACGGTGAGCCATAACTACTATTCCGACGTTTCCTTTGCCAAGGACGGGTACATTCAAGACGTTGCCTTTCCCGGCGAATTCAATTGCTGTCACACCATGCATTTCAAGTTCTCTGATGCGATTTCGAAGCTCCTCTTCCGTGAGTTTAGGGTAACACAGAATAGAAGCGTAGGGCTCTTCCCGGAGAGCTTCTATGGGCATGGAACAGGGTTCTTTCAACCAGCGGGCTCCTTGGGCTCAAGTAAAAGGAGCGAGTTTTATAAATTTAATAGTAGCTTTCTGTTCTCTAATCGCTCCTAGAGCGGGTCAAGGAGAATGCCACGGTTCAAGCAACTCGGCCAAATTCTGGAGCTGATGCATCAGAAAGAGAGTATCCGGAACCTTGGCATAATTGCTCATATTGATCACGGGAAGACGACTTTGACTGATTCGCTGCTGGCTGGCGCAGGCATGTTATCGCCTAAAATGGCTGGCTCTGCTCGAGTTTTGGATTATCTTGAGGAAGAGCAGAAGCGAAAGATCACGATAAAGGCTGCAAACATTAGCTTGATCTATAGATCACATTTGATAAATCTCGTCGACACTCCCGGGCATGTGGATTTCACTGGTAGAGTTACTAGAGCTTTGCGGGCAATTGATGGTGCAGTTCTTGTTGTTGACGCAGTTGAAGAGATCATGGCTCAAACTGAGGTTGTTACTCGACAGGCTCTTGAGGAAAGAGTGCGTCCTGTTCTTTTTGTAAACAAGGTAGATCGTTTAATAACAGAATTGCAGCTGAAGCCTCGGCAAATAGAGACGAAACTTCAGCGGATAATTGATGCTTTCAATGATTTGATTGAAGTTTATGGGGATCAACTTTCAAGGGAAAAGTGGAAAGTCAATCCTTCGCAGGATAGTGTAGCGTTCGGTTCAGCTCTACATGGNNTACAGGAACGCTCTGCAGGAAACGCTTCGGGAAAGGCTCCCTGTCTACGATGCTGTTTTTGACATGATTATCCGAAGTTGTCCCAATCCTAGAGAAGCGCAGGCTTATCGCATGGAGACAATATGGGATGGAAATATTGATTCGAAGATTGGGAGAATGCTGAATCAGTGCAAAGATGCAGCTCCGGCAGTTATGTGTGTAACAAAAGTTCAACCGGAGAGAGATGAATCAGTTGCAGTTGTGGGCAGACTGTTCTCGGGCAGAGTCAAGAAAGGAGACAAGCTGTATCTGGTTGATGCTCAATCTGAGACAACTGTAGGGGAAGTTTATGTTCAGATGGGTTCATTCAGAGAAG
>DUHG01000035.1:329-3733 GCA_013330975.1 Candidatus Bathyarchaeota archaeon | reverse complement strand
CCAGAAGGCGTAGAACTCACCCGAAAAAGGAGGTTCCGTTCCTTTGTGGACTATTACCCTCTCCTCTTCTTTTGTCAGTTTCTTAAACTCAGGCATGTCTTCTGACACACACCATTAGCTAATATACTGAAAGGGGCCGTAAAAAGCCACCGCTGCAACAGTGCAAAACCCAGAAGAAACCAAAACGTCGAAAACAAACACAGAGCTTTTTTAAAGAAAGGCAGCAGAGTATCCTGAAATGAAACCCTCAATGACAAAAGCACTATTCCTAAGCGATAGCTACTTGAAAGAATCTCCAACAACCGTGGTCTCCGTCAAAGACGGAAAATACGTGACTCTGGATCAAACAATCTTCTACCCCAAAGGAGGAGGGCAACCACACGACACCGGCAAGATAGTTAGAGGCACCGAAATCTTCAACGTAGTCTACGTTGGCAAGTTCTCAGGCGAAATCTCACACGAAACCGATCGTGAGGGTCTTCAACCGGGAAACAAAGTCCACACAATTCTTAATTGGGAAAGAAGATACAAACTCATGCGCAGCCACACAGCCGCCCACGTACTAGCAGCCTTGCTCAACAAAGGCACAGGCGCACTAATAACTGGCAACCAGCTTGAGGAAAATCACGTCCGGTTTGACTTCAACATCGAAAAATTCGACAGAGCACTATTAGAAGAATACCTTGCAAAAGCAAACAAGCTATTTGACACTGATGTTCCTGTGAAATGGTACGAACTGCCCCGAGAAGAAGCCATGAAAATCCCCGGAGTAGTCAAGATGGCAGACGCGTTTCCACCCGACCTGCCAACGCTCAGAATCGTCGAAATCGTCGGAATAGACAAGCAAGCAGACGGGGGTACACACGTGAGAAACCTGCATGAGATTGGAAAAGTCTCGCTTGTTAAGACCGAAAACAAAGGAAAAAACAACAGACGAATCTACTTTAAGCTAGACTAAGAAATATGCAAACTGCAAACGTCATTCTACGAGCTAGCTGCTAAGAATGCTTCAATCTCTCTCATCCATCCCGTATCTACAAGGAGCCTACAAAAAGAGATATTCTAAGTCTTACACTCTTTTCTAGCTTCTTTCGATCTGCACTCATCGCAAAGGTCATGATCCGGTCGTCTGGACCGTTTCTGGTAGCTGAAGCGAGGATACTGCCTGCAGTTCTTGCACCAGTGCCATCTATCAGGCGGAGGTCCTTGCACGTATTCTACCACAACAATCTCCACCATGGTCTCACCTTCCAAAATAATTTAATGTCTAAACTAATATTTTTCAGTTTCCTCTATGAGGGCGTAAAAATCAAACGAAGCTGCTTGCCAATCCCTCAGTTTGATCCTATTTCTGACTAAGCTTTTCTTCCAGCTCCGCAATTGCTACAAAATAGTGCCGTTTGAGGAACCAACGACCCACAGTATACGCAAGGCACCATTACTATTTCTTTGATTGTCTCTTTTTCTCTTACCGAGTTTTCATCGGTGCTATGAGTTTTATTTTTTGAACGGGCCAAATAGATTGTTGATATCATGACAATGGTGATTATGATGGCTGAGAAGCCGAAAAAGATAATGAAGAAAGTCAGGACACTAAATTCTTCGAGCATCTTTCTTCGAAAATCTATGGTCTCTGAATTTTATTTAAGACTTGTTAACAGAGGCTAACTATTCTTGATAAGTTAATGTCCTAAGCAAGCTTGGGCATAGCTACATGTGTTCAATGAACAATGTGGAATTTACAAATAGGTGAATTCTGCTTCTCAAGAATGCTTATTATCAAACGGGGAAAGCCTATACATTTGAAGGCGAAAGGTTATGCGCAGGAGAAACCTGAGAATGGTTCTATTGCCCGTTTTTCTGCCTTTCTGGGCACTCGGCTGGATATTCTATGTCGCTGGTAGCCACTCTGGAATTAAGAAGCAGGCTCGGTGATTCACATAAATCCACAGCTTCTCATACTTAGAAGAATCGACCTAGAACATTTTGAATCGGGGAATCGCATTTACTTCGTTGTAGTTAACCTTGACAAGGCAAAAGATTATCCTGCCAACTTTGTGTGTGTTCTGCCTACGCAGAGAAATTCGATTGTTAAGCCATCAACCGAGTTTTCCAGAGTTTTTGGGAGCGATAGTCTCCCGCTTGCAAAGAGACTATTGAGGGCTGCTTGGGAAGATGAAGATGACACAGAAATCAGGGCAGAAATCTGGAGAAGGCTGAAACTCCTTGACACTGGTTTAAATTCNNGTCTCTCAGATCTTTTCTGTCTCAAAGGTCTTGGAGCCTAAACCAATGCTTGAGGCATATTCGACATATTCGAGGGCTTTCCGATTCTTTTCACCATAATTCGGCTCCAAATCGGTGAGAAGCTGCAATCCAAAAAGATCTATACTAACTGGATCTGTCCCTGCAATCATCACGCCCAGAGACGCACTGCATCCTCCGTGGCGACATTCTTGCGCCCTAATCATTGTCTCAACCGCATCAACAATAAACAAGTCTGTTGGAATAGCTGCGTTCACTTCTACAATGCCCTTTCTTAAACTCTTCACTCTGCAATGCATAAAGAGTCTATCTCGCCTACTGAGGTACCCAAACTGATTCTTCAAGGCTCCGCTCAATCCAACGTTGTGATGAACCTTCAAAACAGGAAGAGAAATCACATAGTCACAAGCGAGCGGCAGCGCTGACACCCTGATGCTGTACCCTCTGGGGCCTTTCACAGCCTTCATCTTCCCAGAATACAAATTCACCAGCTTGACGTTGTGATCCTCGCAAACCTTTCTCAAAGGCGATTTATGCAAAATCTTGTCAGACCTGCCCGCATCAATCGCAGGTGCATCCCCAACAACTATTTCGTGTCCTTTGAGTTGCCCCAAGACGGTATCAAGAACTTCGGCATGTGTAGTAGTCGGATAAGTCTCGTACGAAACAATATTGGGTTTAACAAAAATCTTTGTGGCTTTGAGCACTGGCTTTTTGAAGATATCAAATATGCTTTCGATGAAACTCTGTCTGTTGCACGTTTCGGAATAGAATACCTTTGACAAGCCCCGCTGAACCACGTAGATCAACCAGCTAGCAATCTATCTGGATAATATTTCTGCTTTTTGACTTCTAAAGATCAAGGTTACCCAGCTTTTTTCTTGAGCAACTGAAAAAGATGAGCTTCTGACTCTTAGAACAGAAACAAGATCTCTGGCAAATCAACTTTCAACGTTTCTTCGATAATTTTCAATTTTTCTGCAGGAAACATTTTTAGGCGCAAACGCTGTTTCAGCTTAAGTTGCACAGCATGTTTCTAATCAAAGACTCACCACCGAGAATTCCCACAATCACAAGGGAAAATGAAAACGCAAATAGATACACAAAGGCGGGTACCTTCTGCCTGCAGCTAGAAACAG
>DUHG01000035.1:0-261 GCA_013330975.1 Candidatus Bathyarchaeota archaeon | reverse complement strand
GGAGTCTCTTGAAAGGTGTTCACATACCCGGTATTGCTGCGCTCAAAGGCCCAATGGAAATCGTTAAAGACTTTGAAAACCCCAACACAGACTACATAGTCTGACACAGACAAGGCAACCCAAAACAGATCGTTACATTTCAGTGAGCAATCAAGCTAATTAGCAAGGAAACTAGAGTAAGATTGAGCCTGAAATTATGATAAAGGGCGAAGATACTTACGTAATAAAGAACGCTGACGCCGCTTTTAAGAAAATCAATGA
>DUHG01000122.1 GCA_013330975.1 Candidatus Bathyarchaeota archaeon | reverse complement strand
GTGGCAGAAGTTTTCAAGATGTTGTTGATGTTTCGGTCAGCCAACAGAATTGAAGGCAAAATAATATCTAATGATCTTGAAAAGAGAGTGGAAGAAATCGAAAAAACTCTCGCAGCTCAAGGTAAACTTGTCGAAANNAGTCTTGGGCGGAGTCGGCGCAATACTAATGCTGGTTGGGATGATTCCATACAGTTACTTGCCAATCCTTGCACTGGTCGGTCTGATACTCGTCATGATTGCTTTGTACAATCTGGCAAGGTATTACAGTGAAGGTCGCATTTTCAGCAATACTCTGTATGGATTGATAGTCGGGATCGTTGGTAGTGTGGTTTCGATGATCACGGTCATTGCAACTGTATTGACTTCACTAACTGATCTTTTGTATGAGATCTTTCCAGGCTGGAACGGTGACTGGCAAATGCTTCCAGGGATGATTCCTGACTGGTCGAACATTACTTTGGACACAATTGCACCTTTCATAGTCGGGATGCTTGCAGTATTCGCAATCCTCTGGGTGTCTGCCATAATTGCAGCTTTCTTTGTGAGGCGCTCTTTGGGATCACTTGCAGCAAAATCAGGGGTTGCTTTGTTCGCTACTGCTGGACTGCTAATGTTCATAGGTGCTTTGCTTATTGTTCTGTTCGGAATAGGACTGATAATAATCTGGGTTTCTGTGTTGCTGATAGCCATTGCCTTCTTCCGAATAAGAACCCAAGAGCTGCAGCCAACCGCGTCAGCTTCAACGCCAACTTAGGCGCAGGAGCGAGCTTTTCCCCTTTTTCTTTTTTTGTAATAGTCTAGTCTGTTGTGAGTAAGTCTGATGGAGTGAGAAAGTTGAGACTACTTTGCATCCGTGGTTTGTGATTTGTTCTATTGTTTCGGGCGCATTTGCGGAGCAGCCCTTCGAGTGTGTGTCAGGCAAAGCTTCGTTCGGTTCTCTGCCTACTTGATTTTCCCGCGGGTGGACGAATCAGCGGCGAGGTTTGCGTCGCCTTCTGTTCTTTCTTCGGAACGGGCTGTTCTTCAGGTAGAGCTAAGTGCAACTTTGAACTATGCTACTACAGGAGGCGAATAATGAAAGCCTTCACTGTCCTAATTCTGGCAAGCATAATAGTGTCAATTCCAGTCATCGTCTCGCCCATGCTAGCTTATGGTGAGCCTTTAGTAGGTGTCAAAGAAGGCGATTGGATTGAGTACGACGTTAGCGTGACTGGTACTGGTACCCCGCCTCCAACGCACGATGTTAGGTGGTTTAGAATGGAGATTCTGCAGGTTCAGGGTGCAGCGTTCTCAGTGGATCTTACTTCCAGATACGCCAATGGGACAATTGGCAGTGCCATTTGGAAGTTCAACTTTACTGAAGGGAATCTTGGAGGGTGGATGATCATTCCTTCGAATCTTGGTCCGGGAGACACTTTTTACGATTTCTCTATGCACAATCAAAAACCCGTTAACGTGACTATTCAAAGGCAAGAGCAAAAAACAGTGTTAGGCGCAAGCCGAAGCGTAACATTTGGAAACGACTCGCTTAGGCACAAAGAATGGGATAAAGCGACTGGCGTATTTGTTGCATCTTTAGAGGTAATTAAGAACGTGACAAATAGGGAGGGTTGGTATATTGAGGACTTGACTGTGAACACACAGGCAATTGCCACTAACATGTGGAGTTATGAGTATGTCTCAGGCGCAAATCAGACTTTGTTCTTGGGGCTGGTCGCAGCAATGATGGTGCCGGCAGTTTTGGTTTTGTCTTCAGCAATATTTGTTGCACGAACAAAGAGCAAAGCAAGTCTAGGATTGAGCTACTCCGCGCAGAGAAAAATTGCAGTTCTCACTATAATCACAGTAGTTCTTGTCGAGATCGGAGTTATAACCATGTTCCCCTTTCATAGGGTAGGTTTGAGTTTTGCTGAGATCAATCTTGTAATTCAGACTTTTTGGACAGGTTTGGTTTTGGCGAGCATGTGGTTCAGAGTTAAAGGCAACTATTTCGCGCACGAGATTACAATGCTAGTAGTAATGTCCGGATCCTTGCTTGCCTTTTCTGCTGTACTCCTTATGGATCCCCTGAGCGGTGGCTCCATGGAGGTCTTTTCCAGTACGCCTTTGCGTTTGGTTATGAATAGCTTGCATGCAATTTTCTCGATTCCGGCATTGGGGCTTGGGGTATGGCTTGTCGCACTTTGGCGTCCTGGGTCAACATCGTTTGTAGCCAAGAGCAGGAGGATAGCACAGCTAACAGCAATTTTTTGGGTCCTGTCATATGGGGTAGGAGTTTTGGATTTTATGATCCTTCACACCACTTTTTTTGGATAAACAAAGAGTCTCTGTTTCGCTTAAAATGGAACAAGTGTTTTGTGGACCTTTAACCGTTATTTGTGTTTTGCCCTGTAGCCTTGGAGGACTTTGCACATTAGCATTTCCAGCGTATTGCTCGAGTCTGGCTCCGACATATCTCGGCAGTAGGCACGTTCAAGCCTGATTGCAGGTCATGCAACAACGTGGAATGGTTTGTCAAGAAAGTTTGACCCGTGAAACAGGCGTGTTTAGTCAAGAAACCTTTACAAAAACTCTTTTTAGATCAGTACGAGCCATGATTTATTGACGCCTATGGACAAAAAAGAGTTTGCTAAGGTCCTAACAGCAGCGATAGTTTTGATTACTTTCACCGGGGTCGCTGGCGGCTACACTGCTCTGCAGTCTAGCATTCCGTTGACTGTTGAGGAACCCCTTGAGATTTTGAAGTATAACGGAAGTCTCAATGTATTTCCAGGCGAGACGTTGAATTTTCAGGTTGAGGTTGAAAATCATGCTTCAATAAGCTACAACGCGTCCCTGTTGTTTTGCCTGAACGACACGGAATATCAGCAGAAGTTTGTTACCTTCAGCGACTATGTTTATGCAGTGAATCCAGGCAGATGCATCCTTGATTCTTGGCTTTGGGTTTCGAACGCCGCGCCTGCCGCCAATCTGGAAATGGCAATAACCATCATTCGAAGCCCTGAACCATATTCGAATTCAACTGAGCCAGCTAGCGGTTCAGCACCGTCTGCAACACTGTTTTCCGCTGGAGCCAAATGGGCTGCTGGAAATGGCACGTCAGTATTGTACATTAACTGGTTTGACAACTACCTCGCCCATCACTTGACCGACGGTGCTGAGTGGGGACCATGGTGGAGAGAGGGGGGTCTTGAAACAATCAAGAATTCCACGGTCACGATGCTGGAACAGCAAGGTCTCAAAGTGACGTGTGCACCCGATGTCCCAACGAATATTTCAGGTTACGATCTTGTTGTTTTTGAGGCTTGGTTTGCAGTCGAACCTAAACACAGTCAACTAGTTAGGGACTATTTGGAAGGAGGCGGTAACGTCGTAATCATGGCAGGTACGCCATGCTACTTCTCGACCTACTGCAAAGATTTGTGGCCGTACAGGACTGGCGGTATGAACCTTTCTTCTCTTGAGGACTGGTTTGGCAGCGCTTGCTTTGCAAATTCAGGGGGCACTGCCAATCTCGTTGTGGATAGGCCTTTTGGAACCGTGCTTGAAAACCAAAGCCAAGTTTACCATATTGACGCTTATGGCTGCTACGCGTTGATTTCAATGAGTGATGATTCTACAGCCATTGCGCGATGGAGTGATGGAACGGTTTTCGCGTTTGTCCACGAGTACGGAGCTGGCAGGATATATTACCAGGCAGAACTAGTCTGGTAGATTAAAAATTCACTCTTTACTACTCCAAGAAACGGAAGCGCTATTCCTAGGTCTCTTTCAAGATCAGACATGACTGTGCTGGTTCGTTCTGTATTGGCGGACGCCTTTTCGCAGTAGCATTTCTATTGTGTTGCTCCAGTCCGGTTTGGTCCTCTGATTTCGCTCGTTCGGTTTCTTGCATGTGGATGCGCTCCATTTCTTCGCAGGGAAATTTGAGTCAAGAAACGTTTACAGGAACGCTTTAATCGCGCAGACGCTGCATGTTTCCTGGGAAACACGACATGAGGAAGTGCGCAGCTCTGCGGCTTGCCATCATCATAGCGATGTCATCCCTTCTCGTGCTGAGGCTTGCTTCTCCATCAAAAGAAACAACGAAAACAGGTCCACGAAGTTGAAGAAATTACCAGGCAGCGATTTCCTATACCCATCTTATGAAGAAAAATGCATTTCAAACATACCTGGAACAATTCTTGACTTTTTCGGAGTCAAAAATGAAATACCGAAACTCTCAATCGAGGTCTCCAGCAAGATTGATGAAGTTAACAAGATTGTGCTTTTTGTCTTAGACGGTTTTGGATTTAACCAGTTCCAACGCTATCAGAAAGAGCAAGAATTTCTGCAGAAGCTCGCGGAAAACAGCGAGGTCTTTCCTTTAACAAGCATCTTTCCTTCTCAAACCACTAATGCTCTTACAACCCTCAACACAGGTCTAACTCCCCAAGAACACGGACTCTTCGAGTACTATGTCTACCTAAAAGAAGTCGATGCCATAGTAAACACTTTGCATTTTGAGCCGCTGGGGTCCAAACAGAGAAACGAACTTGTTGAAAAAGGATATAGCCCAAATATTCTTTTCAGAGGAAATACGATTCAAAATAGGCTAAAAGAGGCTGGAGTCAAGTCATTCACTCACATTGATTCTTCATACGCGTACAGCCACTACGCAAAACTACTATTTGCAGAAAGCACATCAATACCCTGCTTGAAATCATCGGACCTTGTTGTTTCGCTAAAGAAGAAACTCGAACAAGAAAAAGGACAAGCATACTTTTTTGCACACCTGAGCAATCTAGATACGATATCTCACGAATATGGACCAAACAGCTATGAATACAATGCAGAGCTATCTGCCATCTCGCATCTGCTGAAAAAGGAACTGCTTGAGAAGATCGACAGCGAAACCGCAAAAGAGACCCTAATGATAATGACCTCAGACCACGGAGGAGTGAACATAGTTCCCGAAGAAACCACATACATCAATGGATTCAACGACGTATTAGACAACCTTCAGACTGGCAAAAGAGGAAAAACCATATTGCCCACAGGGAGCGCCAGAGACGTTTTTCTCCACGTCAAAGAAGACAAGCTTGCAGAGACGCAGGAATTATTGATGAAAAAAATAGGCGCCAAAGCGAAGGTCGTTGAAACCAAAGAGGCATTAAATGAGGGACTATTCGGACGAGGCGAAATAACCAGTCAATTCCTTGAACGAGCGGGAAACCTGCTAATTCTACCCTACAGAAACGAAACAGTCTGGTTTGAACACTGTATGAACATAAAATACAACCCCGTTGGGCAACATGGAGGACTGAATGAAGAAGAAATGCTCGTCCCGCTCGCAGTAGCGAAACTTAGCGATCTCAAATAAAAAAGGGCAAACTTGAACGAAAAATGTGATTTCAGGGCGGACTTTTGCGTGATGGAAGCGCAAACCAGAACATCTAAATTCGTTCTTCACCATTCCTGAATCATCGTATGTATCTCTCATCAGGTTTCAGAAAAGTGCGGCTCCAACAAATGCCCCGGGTGAAAGCTGACCCACAACAGAAGCTTGGAAGAGGAAAGTAAATTAATAGAAGCTGGATTTGAATACGTGCGCTACGGCGAAAAGGACCAAGTAGCCATTTATAGGCAGCAGAAGTAGCTGCCAAGGCTCGAAAAGTAGCATAATCCAGTGCTCCGGTAGTATAGTCCGGTCAAGTATTCCGGCCTTTCGAGCCGAAGACCCGGGTCCGAATCCCGGCCGGAGCACCATTCTTCTCAATCATTCCCTACGGCAGCTTCGCTCGCAGGCTGCCTATCGAGGATTCCTTTCACTACCAAAACCAAATAAACAAAAACCCTACACAAAACACAAGGCGAAACGACTGTGAAAATATACACTGACTACAAGAGCCTGCTTGAGAAAAATAGGAATCTCCGAGTTCTCCAATCGGTGGAAGAGGTTGTTCATTGGGACATGGAAACGATGATGCCACCCAGAGCTGTAGAAATGCGAAGTCAGCAAGTCGCATTACTGAGCGTAATAGAGCACAAGATTAGCACGGATCCAGAGATAGGAAATCTCCTCAAGGAGATAACAACGAGCCCTGACTTTGACAAGCTCAATCATGTTGAAAAGCGAAACGTCCATTTAATAAATAAAAACTACGACGAGCAGGCTGCGCTGCCAGAGGAACTCGTCAAAGAGACAGCCAGGCAACAGGCTATAACTGTTAATGTTTGGAAAAAAGCCAAGAAAGCAAAAGATTTCAGTCTTTTCAAGCCAGATCTCGAAAAGCTTGTAGATCTAACTAAGAAAATTGCAGACATTCTGATGAAAGTCAAAGAAACCGCTACGCCTTACGACGCATTGCTAGACTTGTACGAACCAAAGATGACCGCTGACGCGATCGATACCATCTTTGAGGGGCTCCAAAAGGGGTTGGCAAAATTACTACCCCAAATACTTGATGCTCCAAAACAACCGGATACGAGGCAGCTAAAAAAAAGTGTCCAAATTGAAAAACAAAGGGAAATCTCAAAAGTGCTGGCAGAAGCATTGGGCTACGACGTTACTTCTCCAAGGGCAGGCGGAAGAATCGATGAAACCGAGCATCCATTCACCACAGGACGNNTACTGCTCGTACGGAATTCACGAATCCCAATCTCGTTTCATGGAAAACATTATTGGGCGATCCAAAGAGTTCTGGACAGATTTTCTGCCGAAACTCAAGAAAATCGCCACCCCAGCACTTGACACTCTCGAGCTAGAATCATTTATCCACGCCATAAACGCAGTGAAACCCTCAAAAATCCGCGTAGAGGCTGACGAAGTCACATATAGTCTTCACATCATTGTCCGATTCCAAATCGAAAGAGCCCTTTTTGCTGGCAAAATCGAAGTCAGCGAGCTGCCAGCTCTATGGAATGAAAAATATCTGGAGCATCTAGGAGTGAAAATCGAAAATGATAGCGAAGGAGTCATGCAGGACACACATTGGGCAAGTGGCTACTTTGGCTACTTCCCCAGCTACACACTTGGCAACATATACAGTGGGCAAATACTCGCGAAAGTACAAAAAGAGATACCTGACTGGCGCAACCAAATAGCCAGTGGAATTTTGGAAAATGTCAAAGTATGGCTGGTCAACAATGTTCAGAGCCGAGGAAATCTATATGACCCCGCTGTGCTGATCAAAAAGGTAACTGGAGCAGAACTAGATGCCAGGCCCTATCTTCGATACCTTGAAGAAAAATATCGCCAGCTCTACGGATTCTGAGAGGGCTTCTTCGTAAGCTCGCCATAAATATATAGGGCCAGCAGCGTTGCGGATCCTAAAATCAAAAGGTACAATCCAGCCCAACCGACAGGACCTACGTAGAAGTTGGCACCATAGAGAAAAACAATAACCCCTACGAGTATTAAAGCGATGCAAGCCCAATTTGCCAAAGACATGCGAGCGCTCCCTGAAGGGTTTTAGCCTGAAATACTCAGGCAACATATATAGAGTTACCTATATAATGCGACTAGAAATTGGAATTTTGATGGCCAAATACGAAAAGAAGTCGCTCGAACCAATCAACTTTGCTCTCTGCCGACAACGCACGTGAATGCGAAGCCCTAACCAACAAAACGGTGCTACATATCCGACATTCTTATATACCAGATTTAATAGACAGAACAACTGGGTAAACTAAATGTCGGGCACAGACACTAAAAAACCGAATACTCGGGAAGAATTAATAGAAATGCTTGTTGAATCCGCGGCAAAAACGACACAGAAGAAAAGCCAAGACAAACCAAAAATAAAGAAACCGACAGTTCTAGCAACTGCAAAAACACTTAATATACACAGAGATACACTTTACACGTGGCTTAAAGAGTACAATGTCGATTTCAAAGAAGTTCTCGACCGCATTCCTACAGAAATGGCGAATGAAAATGTCGAGAGAACAGGCAAAGCCTACCTAATCGGTGAAGCCTTGCTGGGTGAAGGAAACGAACTTGCGCATGTCGACCTCCTCATAGGCGACAAAGATGGCCCAGTTGGGAAAGCGTTCGCTCAAGGACTAACAAACCTGTCAGCAGGTCACACGCCCTTGTTGGCAGTGATAAGACCTAATCTCCCGCCCAAGCCCTACACTCTGCTCGTTCCCAAAGTAACCGTCAAGAATATGGAAGACGCTGGAAAGATTTTTGGACCGGCCCAAGCTGCAATCGCGAAAGCCGTCGCCGACTCTGTAGAGGAAGGAATAATCCCAAGGGACAAGTTGGACGAGTGGGTTATAGTCTGCAGCGTTTTCATACACCCACAAGCAAGCGACTTCCGCAGGGTCTACCAGTATAATTACGGAGCAACCAGACTAGCATTGAAGAGAGCACTCACAGGATATCCATCATTAGACAAGATGCTTTATGACAAGGACAGAGCCAAACACCCAATTATGGGATTCAAAGTTCCACGCCTTTGGAGACCGCCATATCTGCAGATATCACTTGACGCGCCAGAGATAGAGAAAGCCAAGAAAGTACTAGCAGAGATACCGGGAAGCGACAGAATCATAATCGAAGTCGGCACTCCGCTGATTAAACGCTACGGGACTAGAGTGATAAACGAACTCAGGCAAACCAACAAAGACGCCTTCATGGTGGCAGACATGAAGACATTAGACGTAGGAAAAGTCGAAGTCGACATTGCCTACGAAGACACGGCAGACGCAGTAGTTGCAGCAGGATTGGCACCTCCAGAAACACTAGATGCATTCGTGCATGAAGCAAAAAGACTCGGAATCTACGGCGTTATAGACATGCTCAACGTCGAAAACCCCATCGAGAAACTGAAATCATTGAAGGAATTCCCCGAAATTGTAATACTGCACAGAGGGATAGATCAAGAAACCGGCAGAACCAGCGGTTTGGAACGAATACAAATAATCCGCAAAACCTTCACCGACAAGAAATTCCTCATCGCAGTCGCAGGTGGAATAGTCCCAGAGACCGCAAAAGAAGCCTTGGAACAAGGGGCAGACATACTGATCGTGGGGAGATACGTGACTCAGTCAAAAGACGTAGAACGCGCAATAAGGGATTTCCTCGAACTCACACCAAAGATGAGAGAAGATATCGACCTCTTCAGGGTTCACGTAGAATAAGCGATCTTCTAACTACCTTTCTTTTTTGTTTTTTGCTTTAGGAAAAGATTTTTAGTATGACAAAGGCGAGCAGNNAAAGAGCCCGTTGCTCCGCCAATTCCAACTAGTACGTCAAATATTCCTGTTTTGCCAGCAGGGATAAGCTCCATTGAAAGCGATATCATCAAAATGTAGTAGACCGCATATGCGAATCCCATCAGAACAAGGACTAAACCTGACAACGCGGATGGATAGAANNGCACCGCCTGAATTCAGCATGTAAACCAAAAAAATCATGCTAGTTGGAAGGGAAAGAGGAGGCATCGAAAAGAAGATGGGCAGAGGAGTGAAAAACAAACTCGAAGCCAGAGAAAACAGAACCAACCCGACACCAAAAGAAAAAAAACTTTCTTCTCTAAAGCGCCCTTCTACAGGCAAGCCATCTAACAATCGCGAAGCAGTCTCCACCCCTCTGAAGGTAAAATCGATTTTGCGCTCTATGCCTACAAGCCGCCTCTCAAAAATCATCAGCGGGTCAGCAATCAAAAATATGGACAGGACTAAAGCTACCAAGTTTAGACCGCTACACAAGTAAAAGACATCGGTCGATATTGCACCAACGCTGAGAGCCGATGAAAAGACGAACATCCCTAGAACCAAGCCTAAGAACCAGCCGATCTCGGTTAACCCTTCATAAAAAGCGTAAGATCTTTCCCAGTCTTCACGGGAATAATGTTCAGCGATCAAGACGTTCTTCGGGGCTTCATGGGCAACATGAAGCACAGCCATGACAACGTAGAGAATGATAAAGACGACTCTGTTTTGGGCAAACGGAAGCGTAAGAAGGAAGAGAATCACAACCGAGGATAAAAAAGAGAGCAGGATGTAGCGTTTGTAACGTCTTGTTCTGTCGCAGATGTAGCCCCAGAAAAATGATGCCGGGATGGAGCAGAAAAGAGCTAGCGAAACCATTATTCCCACATCCACGAGGGAGCCGCCTATTGCAGGTGTGACTAGGTACAAAGGTATGAAGACTGAGAGCAAACCGAACGCTATTTCGTGAAAGAAGAACCCTAGTCGCCACATAGCCTAAGAGAGGATTCTCAGACGAATTAAAACATTTAGCCGCACAAAAAACAAACTGCTTCTCAGACAAAAGAAAGAGTCCCGGCAAATCCACGGGCAACCANNCAAACACCAAAAACACACAAAAAACCAAACCAAGACACACAAATAGAGAAAGAGCAAACCGACACGTTTTGGAAAATATCGAAAAGCTCAGAAAACACGCTCCTGCAAACCAAAACACAACGGATAAATCCTTAATAGAGAGATGCCCAACTTCATACTCCGCTGGAGAGAAAACCATCGATGGCAAAATTCAAGGTCATAATCTCCGACCCAGAAACCGGAACATCCAAGGTCACTGAACTAGATGAATCCCGCGCCTCACCCCTGATAGGAAGGAAAATCGGAGAAATCATCGAAGGCACTTTGTTGGATCTATCAGCCCACAAACTGCGAATAACAGGTGGCTCTGACAAGGACGGATTCCCAATGAGACCAAGCGTCCATGGAGGAGTACGCCGAAAGATTGTCCTGAGCGGAGGAGTCGGATTTAAACCAAAGGACAGCGGCCAAAGAAGACGCAAAACCGTCCGCGGAAACGTAATAACAGACGAAATCGTACAAATCAACACAAAAATCGTTGAGAAGCCAAAGAAANNAAGTACTTATGGAATAACAAAACATGAGCAGCGAAAGTAAAGCCCTGCCCAAACAACCAGAAGTAAACATCGGAACAATAGGGCACGTAGACCATGGAAAAACCACACTGGTTCAATCCCTAACAGGTGTCTGGGCATCTCGACACAGCGAAGAGCTGAAACGAGGCATCACAATTAAACTAGGATACGCTGACCTGCCAATATACAAATGCCCAAAATGCGAGGCACCAAAGAACTACTCCAACAGCCCAGTTTGCCCAAACTGCTCTTCTGAAACAGTATTTGTAAGAGCAATCAGCTTCGTCGACGCCCCAGGACACGAAGCATTGATGGCAACAATGCTCTCAGGAGCAGCAATCATGGACGGAGCAGTCTTAGTAATCGCAGCAGACGAACCCTGCCCACAACCTCAAACACGAGAACACCTCGCAGCCGCCGAGGTAATCGGAATCAAGAACATAATAATCGTCCAAAGTAAAATAGACATAGTAGATCAAAAAACGGCCCTAAAAAACTACGAAGAAATAAAAAAGTTCATCAAAGGAACAATCGCAGAAAACGCACCAATAATCCCAATATCAGCCCAACGGGGAATAAACATTGATGTGCTACTCAACGCAATCGAGGAGCTAATCCCAACCCCCAAAAGAGACGAAACAAAACCCCCACTCATGTACATAATACGCTCCTTCGACACAAACAAACCAGGCACAAAAATCGAAGACTTGGGAGGCGGAATCATCGGGGGAACAATAAGCCAAGGAAAATTCAACGTCGGCGAGGAAATAGAGATCCGCCCAGGCATAAGTGTCGAAAGAGAAGGCAAAACCGTATATGACCCCCTCATCAGCGAGATAGTAAGCCTGGAAGCAGGTGGAAAAGAAGGCAAAGAGGCAACCTGTGGAGGCCTAGTCGGCGTAAGAACGATGCTGGACCCTTCCTACTCCAAAGCAGACGGGCTAACTGGAAACATAGCGGGCAAAACGGGAGAGCTGCCGCTTACAGTAACCGAATTGACGCTAGAGACACACGTACTAGAGCGAGCCGTTGGAACCAAAGAACTCCTGAAAATTGACCGAATCAACTTTGACGAAACCCTACTGCTCCACGTTGGTGCAGCGGTCAACATCGGCAAAGTAACCTTACTAAAGGGAAACGTCGCAAAACTGAAGCTAACAAGACCAATATGCGTTCAACAAAATGCCAGAGTCGCGATAAGCAGAAAAATCGCTGCACGATGGAGACTAATAGGGTACGGCATAGTCATAGAGAAACCAACATAATTGAAAATCAATCTAGCCTGCTGAAGCCTTAGAATACAAGAAAGTATTTGCCTTCTGCAACACGTTCTTAGCATTCTTGAAGGTGAGTTTCTCCAATGCTTGTTGATAATTTAGCCATTGATAGTCGACATGCTCGAACGACAGTTTGACGTCACCTGTTTTTGCCTCTACAAGAAAGAAAACGACTTCTTTCCGGATAGTTTCACCCTGCCGTCTATAGAAATACTCTATCCGAACCCTAAACCCATCAACGAACTCTGCAGCAGCTATGCCTGTCTCTTCCTTCAGTTCTCGCATAACCGTTTCTCTCTCACTTTCATTTGGCTCAACATTACCCTTGACAAAATCCCAATGACCAGCCTCGTAACGAAGGAGGAGAAAGCAGACTTCCGAATCCTTCTTAAACACCACAGCACCGCACGATTTCTCCTGCAACATAGATGCATCCCTTCTTTGACGCTCTTCTTAGGGGAATATTTTATTTAAAATGATCCCTATCCAGCGAACAAAAGGATGGCTAGTTTACAGCGTCAAGTCTTAAAAACATGGAGGGCGATGTTCATGTGGAAAAGAAACGGCATCATCGGAGCCCAACTACCATGCCTAAAGGGGAAGCCATAAAGCACAAAAAATTAAGAATAATTATGGACGCCAACGCTTTTTTTGTGCCGCTTCAGTTTAAGATCGATCTCAAGAACGAATTGGAGGAACTTCTCAACAGAAACTTTGAACTGATACTTCTTTCAATCGTAAAACAGGAACTGACAACCCTAGCTAGAAAAGGTTCACCCTTGGAAAGAAAAAATGCAGAATATGCGCTGAAAATAGCTGAAAAATGCATCTACATTGACCTAAAACCTTCAACCCCGGCGCTTGTTGACGAAATCATCGTCAGCTCGGCAAAGGACCTAAAAGCGATTGTTTTCACAAATGACAGGCAGCTCAGGAAGAGGCTAAGAGATATAAGCGTGCCAGTTATCTATGTGAGACAAAAATCGCGTCTACAGATTGACGGAATGATCTAAAAAATGTTTAAGCTCATCACTCTTCAGGACACTATTCGCATTCCTCCTGAAACCTTTGGGAACCCACTCGAAAAGGTTGGCAAAGACCAAGTGAAAGCGAAATACGAGGGAATAGTGGATGAAGAATTGGGCTATGTGATAGCAGTAACACGCGTTGAGGTGAGCCCAATCGGAAAGATCATTCCAGGCGATGGTGCAACATACCACAAGGTTGCTTTTTCGCTCCTGACTTTTTACCCAGTAATTCAAGAAGTAGTTGAAGGTGACGTGGCTGAAATAGCAGACTTCGGAGCTTTCCTACGGATCGGTCCAGTTGATGCCCTTCTTCACGTCTCACAACTCATGGACGACTACATTTCCTATGATGAAAAGCAGGGAGTTTTGCTCGGAAAAGAAACAAAAAGAAAACTCGCAAGCGGAGACCACGTTCGCGTAAGAATAACCGCAGTTTCTCTAGGCAGGGCAGGAAGCTCTGGAAAAATTGGAGTCACAGCTAGACAACCATTCCTAGGGAAAATTGAATGGATCAAACAGGAAGTGGCGGGAACAAAAGAGATCACAGAGAAGAGAGCCGCCGAGGGCAAGCAACAAAAGAAAGGAGATAGTGGAAATGATTGAAAAAGCCTGCTCAAACTGCCACTTCATAACAAAAGAAAACGTATGTCCAAAATGTCGGTCAACTTCATTCAGCGAAGATTTCGGCGGTGTTGTGGTCATGTTCGACCCTGAAAAATCCGCCATTGCAAAGGCAATGAACATTAAAGAAAAAGGTCGCTTCGCGCTAAAAGTCAGATAAGACAAGTACCAGATTATGATTCCCGCTGATCAAACAGTGGTGAAACATTTGAAGATTATTTATGCAATCACGCCTGAACTTCGGAAGACACTCAAAACGCCCTTTGGAATCTTACTCTGCGGCACTTTTCCGGAAAGCATGAAAAAATTTGCGACGATTGTGGAAGAAAGAAAACCACCCAAAATCGTTACAGTTGGAGACACAGTCACAAGGAATCTCCACAGGCACGGAATATCTCCACAACTATCAATAACAGACAATAGGTCAATGAGAAAACCAATCAGACCGACTATTTATCCTGTTGATAAAATTGTTAAAGTCAAAAACCCCCAAGGGACAATAACTGAGGAAGCAGCCAAAGCTGTGCACGAAGCGATTTTGAAGTCCGAAAAGGTTCAGATACGGGTAGACGGTGAAGAGGACTTGCTCACGATTATAGCAGTTTTGAATAGTCCGGAGAAGACCCTCGTAGTCTACGGGCAACCATATGAGGGGATGGTAGTTGTTGAGGTCACTGCTGAAAAGAAGGCTGAAGCAAGCAGGATTCTGGAAGCGATGAAGGTTCGAAAGCCTAAATAAGAAGATTACTGTATGACTCAACACCCTAAGTAAGTGATAGTTCAATGGAAATCAAAATCACTTCAGTGAAAGAGAATCCGTTGCTAAAACGGAAAGAAGTCATGTTCAGCATTGATCATGGTCCGGCGGGAAAAACCCCTGGTAGACTGGAAGTCAGGAAAGCTATTGCTGGCGAAAGCAAGACAAATACAGAGTTGGTTTTTGTTCAAGGAATAGAGACCAAAACAGGAACAAGCAGTGCTTTGGGCTTCGCCAATATTTATGAGTCAACTGAGCAAGCCAAGCGCGTGGAGCCAGAATACATAGTTGAGCGCAACAACCCAAAGCCCAAGGAAGAGGCGAAAGAGTAGAATGTCGAAGCAACCAACAAAGAAAGAAGGATCTCCAGCAGAGCAGAAGACAGAGGAAAAGAAAGAGGTTAAGCCTCAAAAAGTAGAGAAGGCTAAGAAAGAAAAGACGAAGAGACAAGAGAAAGGGGCGCATGCATTATACAAAATAGAAGGGAGCAAGGTGGCTAGACTGCGCCCAACATGCGAGAGATGCGGCATCGGCTACTTTATGGCCGATCACAGCGACAGATACACATGCGGCCACTGCGGCTTCACCCGATACAAACGTGCTGAGAAGTAGAAATATAGCCCAAACTGGGCTTTTGCGTTGATTCAAAATGATAAAAGTTAACGTGGCAATAGCAAACATCTCTGCGGAAAGATTTCTAGACATCAGAAAACCCATGCCACCGATACAAATTAGCACGAACATCAACCTAGTAAGCGTGGAGAAGCAAACAGACGGATCCCTAGAGGTCCCATTCGTTTTGACAATAGCATACAACCCCTCCATAGCACAGATAAATCTGAAAGGAACCGCCCATGTGGTAGGCGAAAAGAACGAAGTTGACAAGATGGTCGAAGAATATGAGAACAGAAAACCACCACCGGCTGTAATTATACAGTCGATCTCGAACGTTGTCTTCATAGAGTCAGTTCTCATATCGAGAACGCTGAATATCCCTCCACCCATACCGCTTCCACAAATAACACAAAGCACGCCGCCACAAACAAAACCCAAAGGTAGAGACTACACATCATAGGTCCAGGAAAAACCAGTTAAATACCAAATCTACTTGATGTCTACACATTCAGATCATTTTCCATGAAACTTTTGAAATTGAAGAATCTGCCTACATCAAGCACCAAACAGACTGAAGTGTATACAAAAGCATCAACGAAACAAAAAAGGAAAGAAGAAAAAACTACTTCAACGGTACGTACATCGAAGACCGCGAAGCACCAATGCCAGGAGTTCCATGCCTGACTGGCTTGTTCGTGATTGCAAACTCCCCTAGATAATGTCCAATCATCTCTGCTCTAATCTCCACGGTCACAAACTCTTTACCGTTATGTACCATGACCTTGGAGCTCACCATCTCAGGAAGGATTACCAAATCGCGCACATGAGTTTTAATCTGGCCTCCAGAGTCCTTTGCTTCGCGCATCTTCTCCAAAAGAATCCTCTGTTCAGGAGTCAAGCCTCGCTGCAGGCTCCTACGTTGCCTTGAGGGAAGCAGATTGATGAACTCATCCATGGACATGCCTTGCAGACTATCAAGACTGTGACCACGATAGCTAAATTCTTTAGGCATTTTTCAATCTCACCATAACATTGAAACCAAATTTCTTAAACTTTTTGTCAGCCAGATCTCCGCTTCTTCTGTCGCCGCCCAGTACCACGGGCAGAAATTAGCCCGACCTTCTGACCAGGTGGAGCGCCGTGTGACGTAGTCGTTCCTTTCCTAGCACTGCGCTTGCTGCTGCCAAAAGGATGAACTGCTGCAACCATGGCTCTTCCTCGGGTTCTTGGATATTTGTGCCCCTTTGCACGCATCATATGAAAAGCCTCGCCTGCCTTCAGATACGGCTTCTCAGTCCTGCCCCCTGCAGAAATCACACCAACCGTAGCCAGACAATTGTCGTTAACGTAACGCGTTCGCCCTGAAGGCAACCGAATCATAGTACCCTGTGGCGTATGACCAACAACAGTAGTGTATGCCCCAGAAGACCTCGCAAGTTTGCCACCGTCTCCAGGCTTAAGCTCAAGGTTGCAAATCATAGTACCCTCAGGAATTCTGCCCAGAGGAATAACATTACCAACATCCACCGAAGCCCTTCCACCGAAACCAATCTGCTGCCCCAGAAAAACGCCCTCCGGAGCCAAAGTGTAACATGTTACTCCATTATCGAATCTAACGAAAGACAACGGTGCACCCCTTCCGGGGTCATGCAGAAACTCTTCAATAACACCCCTAACTGAAGCATCATAGATTTGTTTAACCGCAATCTCCATTGGATATTTTGCAGGAGCAACTCTCTTATGAGTCGATGCTCGATAAGTCGAGCCGCCACGACCCCGACGCTGAACACGAATTCGTTTACCCATATTTTACTGCCCCTTTGAAACTACAATATTCCTAGCTTTATTGCAACGTCAGAAGCCTTGAATTCAGCGCCCAACTTCACAAAAGCCTTCTTTTCGCCACGAGGAGTCATCTGAACAGTGACTTTTGCCACTTTCACCTCATAGAGTTCCTCAACAGCACGCTTCACGTCGGACTTACCTGACTTCGGATTAACAATAAAGATCAGCTTGTTATCCTTTTCAACCATCAAGCTGGCAGACTCAGTCATCAACGGATAGAGAACAACTTCATTCGCATCCATCAGGCCACAACCTCCTCAGCATAGAGTTTACCCAGCTGCTCAATCGCACCTGTTGTCCACAGGGTCAATCGACCAGCACTCGCACCGGGCGCAAGAATCTCTGCATTCAAAGCATTAACCGTTGCAACTTCAACGCCTGGAAGATTCGCAGCAGCTTTCGCCAAACCTTTGTCTTGAGCAATTACTATAAGTGGTCCGACTGCCTGTTTCATCTTTCTACCCCTACGTTTGCCTTTACCTGCACGAATCTTGCGGCTTGATCTCACACGATCGACGTCTGAGGTAACACCCAAGTTTGCAAATGCTTCCTCAACTTCCTTCGTTTGACTGAGCTTGGCCAGGTCATCTGTAACTACAAGTGGAATCTGTAGCACTTCATCGATCGAGTGACCTCGCAAAGAAACAGTTACTTTTGAAGCAGTAGCAGCAATCGCCGAGAACAATGCAAGGCGACTTTCCTTTTTCGGGATTTGCTTGATTATTCTCTTTTGACTAGTTGGGGGGTGAGGTTGCCTCCCACCGACCGTGCTCGGCGCAAATTTAGCTCTCCCTCCGCCACCTTTGACCCTCGGAACACGTGCAATTCCCATTCCTGTTCCACGAGACTCGGCAGTAGTACGCTTGCCTGCCATGGGATCACGCCCTTGAGGCTGAAGACGTTTTGATTGAATAGAGAGTACGGCACGTTTTATTACGTCTGGTCTAATAGGTGTTGAGAAGACGGCCGGGAGAACAACTTTTTCAGCTGTTGGCTTTCCCTTAAGATTGAAAATCTTGGCAGTTATTTTTGCAGTGGGCATTGCTATCTTCCTTGTGGCGAGTCTAGCGAAACATAAGTAACCTGTGGAGCAATATCAGAGATTCCTTTTGGCTGACGCGCAGGAACACGGATACGCACGCAACGTTTCTCTGGTCCTGCAACGCTGCCTTGAACCATGATATACGAGTTCTTAACTTCACCATAACGNNTGCGTTGGTGATAACCCATCTGCCCTGCCCTAGGGATCGAGTACATGAGATGATGAGGATTCCATGGCCCGAGGGTAGCAATGCCTCGTTTGGTCTTCCGACCTTTGTGCTGCAGGATTGTAACATGCCACCGCTTGACTGGACCTTGAAAGCCTTTGCCAGTTGTAATTGCGGCAATATCTGTGAATTGCCCTTCTTTGAAAACCTCTTCCGCTGTAACGGTTTTTCCCAATAGTGATTTTGCGTACTCTATTTGCTGCTGCACGGTTCCTCCTCCGAGTTCAATTTCAGCGATGTCAGGTTTTTTCTTCGCTAGACCTGTCTCTTTTGGTTGCGTCGCTGATATCAGGCGCACGTAGCTTGTTGCATCAACGTTCTCGGAGAGTTTCGCCAGCATTTGTTCGGTGTCGAACTTTTCTGGCAATATGAGTTTACGTTCGAGATCAGCTGGTGGGTCCTGCATCCAAGCTTCAGCCACGTTTTTCAAGCCGTAGGGAGTCTTGGAATACGTACGTACGCCGCAAATAAGAAGCGGAGGAGTTTCAATAATCGTCGCAGCACGCATCACTTCTTTTCCGAAGTTCGGACTTCGTTTACGATCTTCAATTGCAAAAACATATGTCATGCCCGCTTTGAAACCGGTGAAACCTAAAAGCCGCGGTGCTTGTGAGTCAATTTTTGGCCAGAAGCGTATTCGAGCGACTGGCTTCTTAGCCCGGTGCCTAGGCAAATAAGCTAGTGAACCATGTCTTGGGGCATGAGTTTTACGGTGACCCATTGTTTTTCAGCTTCGCGAAGCTTAGCAATGAGAAAATAGGGTTATAAATGTTGCCGTCAAAGGCGGAAGCAAGTACAGTTCGTTTCTCTATTGGTTGCGAATCTCGACACAAGTTGCCAGGTTGAAGATCCGCAACATTTCTTGTAAAAAAGTCGAACTGAGCACCTGTTATTCCCAAGAACAAAGAAATCATTCAAGATATCAGACATAAAGAAAAAATAGATGAAAAAATTGTCACGTATGAAGGTAAGATGTTAGCGTATATTCTTAGTATCTTCGCGGGGGTCTTCTTTTGCTGTAACACTCTCGGCAGTAAACTGGCCTGTTTGGATCAGGTTTGAAGGGTACTTCACATTCCTTACCGCAGTCGGCACAGGTTGCCTTGTGTGACTCTTTNNAAAAAACGTCAAAATCAGCCAAACCTGGAGCTACATAAAAATCGCGTGAAAAACGTCAATAGCATTCAGGAGAACCGGGCCTCAATTAGGAAAAGTTTTTCGAAGAAAGGTAAGTCAAGCTCCGCCGTAACCTGGGCATCCATACTTGATTGCTCAAATAGCAAAATCGTTTCATCAACTCCGGCAAGATTT
The DNA here is from genome assembly GCA_013330975.1 of Candidatus Bathyarchaeota archaeon. Taxonomy (GTDB): domain Archaea; phylum Thermoproteota; class Bathyarchaeia; order Bathyarchaeales; family Bathycorpusculaceae; genus UBA11855; species UBA11855 sp11852u. The sequence continues at coordinate 17,642 of DUHG01000122.1, read as the reverse complement.
GATTGCATCAACATAATGCGCCCATCTTCCAAAAGGTGGTCTCTCGCGCTACTTATGAAGCGGTCGATGATTTCTCTTCCAGACTCACCTCCAGCCCAAGCGTGTTCGATCCATGAAAGCGGCATCCCTTCGATGGTGGGCAGATATGGGGCATTGAAAAGAACAACATCAAATTTGACGAGTTTACGCAGGGGACCAAATAGGTCGCCCTGCAGAAAAGCCATTCTGTTTTGGGTACCATTGAGCAACGCATTTCTTTTTGCGCAACGAATAGCGTAAGGATTTATGTCAACTGCAAGAACACACTGTGCTTTCTTCGCGGCCAGTATACCCAGTATACCGCAACCAGTACCAATGTCCAGAACCTCTTCATCATGCCTAATGATAAGATTTCTAGCAAAGAGGAATGAATCTTCAGCAGGCTCGTATACGTTTTCATCAACAGCAAACACAGAATTATCGAACGAAACGCGCTTAATCAATGAGGACATTGGCTACCTCTTTGAAAGCCTCTGGCTTTAAGGCTCGAGCTCTCTCTTTACAGAAGGGGAGCTTTCCCAAACGCAATCTTGCTTCTTCCTTTGACAGCTTGAGCGCGCCTGTCGCAAAAGGTACCACTGCGTTGATTAGCTTCTTGTTGCGTTCTGAGAAAATGCTCTTCAGCATCGGAATAAACAGTCTAAGATTATTCAATTCAAATTGTGGATTGGTTTTTGGACCGAGGCGCACAACAAGAGAGTCCACTTCTGGTTCAGGATAGAACATTGAACGAGGCACAGCATCCAACAGCTCCACGCTTCCCATAAAGTATGAGTAAACTGTCAGCCAACTGTAGTCTTCAGTATCAACTCTGGCGACAAGACGATTGGCAAAGTCCTTCTGCAGGATCAACACTGCACATTTGAAAGGACGGTTGAAGAGCCACGTCAACAAGGGAGAGCTTATTTGATAAGGTGGAGCAGAAACTACTTTGTCAAAAAGTGGCATATCAGCAGTCAGCACATCACCTTCAATGACATGGACATTAGTAACTCCCTTGAGTCTTGCTCCAAGAGCACAAGCTATCTGACAGTCTTTTTCCACAGCAAATACGAGTTTGCACTTACCCGCTAAGAAGCGGGTTAAAAAGCCAAATCCTGCCCCAATATCTAACACTACATCATTCGAAGTGAGCGATGCATAGGTAGCCAATCTTGAGAAGACTGTTTCCTCAACCAAGAAGTTCTGTCCCAAGAGCCTGTTCGGAACGATTTTATTCCTACAAAGTAGTTGCTTCGTTTCCTCAAGAAGGCTCATGGCATGAAGCCTTATTGTGCCCGCGTAAAAAGGCGGTACTTGCTGTCGCCCTCAAGCTCTTCCATAACCCGCTTGGTTATGAGCTTCGCTGGGTTAGGAAGCTCTGTTCGTTTCTGCAAATCCTCAAAATTCTCAAACGGTTTACGTTCCCGCTCATTAATCACTTGCCACATGTATTTCTTCCCAATCCCAGGCACAAGTTCCAAAGCGTGCATCCGAGGAGTAATCGCCCTCGCCGTATTGAAGAAGTTTACAAACCAGTCTTCACGTCGCAATACAATTCTTGTGATTACGCCTGAAAGCTCAGCCTTTGCTGCACCAGTCAACTCATCGTAACCGATTCTTCCGATGATGTAAGTAACCTGCTCTCGTGACTCCTTCCCAACATATACCTGATCCCCAGGTTTAAGAGACAAACCCTCCTTAACCAAGGCTTCCAAGAGTGTAAAAAACTCCTCTCCCATGCATTGAATTAGAGCGCCCGCTCGGTAACCAGCTCTACCTGAAGGTTGAAACCCAGGACGCCCGTGCGGCAAGAAATCAAGCACGTAAGCGTACTCCTCGTAGCGTTTCTCCATAATAACCCCTTTATGATCTATATTTGCTTAAAAAACTTGGTGAATCTTCCTCGTCGCGCTACTGTTTAGAAATCCTGTGTTCGTTTAGGAGTGAAATTATTGCTTCCAGTTTGGCAGTCTCGATTATTTTGCGTCCGCCAGCCAAGAAAACGCGCATTTCGTCGACGCTCTCAGGTGCGCAATTAACTACCTGAACAGCTTCATAATCCTCTAGACCGAAGTTATTGACCAGCGTCTCAACAAGCGAGGGGGCAGCAGACTCTTCAATTTTAGAGAACTTGGAAACGTAGTCCAAAGTGCGCCTCTGAAACTGATCGAGACTCTCCTCTCCAATTGCCATTAGCTCTTGCTTGACTTGAGGCAGGGAAAGCTTGATTTCGCTTAGCTCTCTTTTACGCATGAAATCAACAACCTTTGTATGCTTCCAAATGTTCAGAGCGAACTATTATCTCCTTAATNNCCAATTTTTCCATGAAAGCGTCTGTGAGGTTGGCTCTTCTGAACGCTAGAATCAATCTTAACAATTACTTGTGAGCCAATCTCGTGTTCAACGAGAAGTTTGCCAATTTTCGGTTTGCCCTTCTCCCTCGTCGATTTTGTCAGGAGCTTACGGGTTCCCCGTCGATAACCCTTCGATTTCTTCAAGCATTTTCACCTTATTCGTCATCCAATAAGACGTTCAAAACGTCAAGCTTCAGAGTCTTCGCTCTGTTTCCGAGCAGCTCCGAAACGCTGGGCATAGTTCTTCCATCATCCCCAGACACCAATTCCTTAACATAAAGACCGCCTTGACAACGAACTTGCATCTCAACACGCCTTGGAGAGAGCATTCTAACTTTAACCTTATATATGTACCTTTCTCGGATCAAGTCTGCTCGCCTATGCAAAACTCGCCGAGGGGTTTGCTGCTTAATCAAGGTTCCAGTCAGCTTTTGCTCCAGCAAAGGCAGGTTCTTGTCCAGTATTTCCTTTTCAAACTCGATCAAGACGCGATATTTCTTCTGAGAAGACTCAGACATTTTCAGTTTTCCTACAAGATTCTTGCTCGTAATGCGCAGAGTGGAAACTTCGACCTTGCCTGTAGCATTTTTGTTAATTGCCTCCTTCAGTCTTGCCAAGTCAAGTGATCTTTTCTTGGGCTTGGAGACTTCAACCACAAAAGGTCTCCCCCTCCCCAACATCCGTGCATCGATATCCTCACGCCCAGAAGCGTGAAATGCCGTTTTCTCACCCTCGGCTGCTGCTAACACTGGTCCTGAGACAAATTCCTCCACAGAATCAGGATATAGTTTTCCAGTCCCATTGCATTTCTCGCAGCCTCTTCCGCGACAACAGGAGCAATACCATTTTGACTGAGGGATATCTCTCACGAGTTTCCGGTACCTTCCAGCAACAAAAATGGGATTAACCTGAAGCCTAATGTTCTCTGTAAATGGGTTTACGATTAATGTCACGTCTGGTTTCATGTATTCTACAAGTTTGCCAGTCCGTTCCTCAAACCTCTTTCCCAACAAGCGCCCAAACTCATGCCGGATGCTCTCCCCAAAAGCGACCCCGAAAGCGGCCTTGAACTCGTCCTCCCTTTCTTCTACTGCGACTGGAAGCTCTACACCTACAAGAAAAGAGCTGTATTCGTATGATGATAAAGCATCCAAGGCTTTCTCTAAGAGACTAGCAATAGAGAGGATCTTGTCTTCGCAAAGGAAACAAATCTTGGCGGGCAGTCTTGGAACGCGTTTACCAGATTGTCGTAATGCCTCCTCTGCTTCGATGGAAAAACCATTCATCACTAGAAGCTTCAACATTTTGGACCCCATTGGCGCTTTTTCTAAGTTGAAGGCGCTTGCCTGCAGTGTAAGGGTCAGCTTGAGTGCGTTGCCTCTTGAGTTGTTTTCGATACCACGACCGAGCAGTGCAAACTGCCTGCCAAGACAGTTGTCACATAAAGGATATACTTCAAGCATCGATAGTGCTTTCTCGATGACCGACATCACTGATGCCTACTTGAGCTCAGTTGGAAACCCTTGACCCAAATTGAAGGGGAGCTTCTTTTTCCTCTTGAACATTTTCAACATTTTTCTCATCATAACATACTGTTTTAGAAGCTCCTTGACGTCTCTCTCGCTTGTTCCCGAGCCGCGAGCAACGCGCCTGACGCGTGAGCTGTTGAAAATCTTCGGGTTCTCCTTCTCCTCAGATCGCATTGATTGAATTATCACACGCCATTTTTCTAAACGGTCTTCGGCCGTGTTCAGCATCTCATCAGGCACGTTGTAGGACATGCCCGGAAGCATCTTCAGCACTTTGCGGAATGGCCCCATGCCTTTCATTGCTTCAAACTGTTCATACATGTCGGTCAAGGTAAACTTTCCACTCAGAATCGCCTTGGCCTTCTTCTGAGGAACTCTTATTTCAGCTTCCTTTACCTTCTCAAGGAGAGTCTCAAGGTCGCCCATCCCGAGCAGACGACCTACGAACCGAGATGGAATGAAGGATTCGATGTCTTCGATTTTCTCGCCTGTGCCGATGAACTTTATCGGGGCGCCTGTTGCTGCAACCGCTGATAGAGCGCCTCCGCCTCTGGCTGAGCCGTCAAGTTTGGTAACAATTATTGCGCCTATTGGAGTTGCTTCATGAAAGCTCTTTGCCTGAATTAGAGCCTGCTGTCCAATTGTTCCGTCGATGACCATTACAACTTCTTCGGGTTTTATTCTTTTTTCTAGGGTTTTCATCTCTTTTATGAGCTCTCGTTCCTCTTTGTGCCTTCCTGCTGTGTCAACGATTATCAGGTCCTTCTCTCTGAAAGATTTCAAACCCTCGGAAACCACTTTAACCGGGTCTTTGGCTTTCGAATCACCATATACGGGTATGTTTATCCGATTCGCCATTTGCTGGAGCTGCGCTAAGGCGCCAGGACGATAGGTGTCCGCGCAAATCAATGCTGGTTTTAATCCTCTTTTCTGGAAAAACCGTGCAAGTTTTACGGCGTGAGTGGTTTTGCCAGAGCCTTGAATGCCCACAAGCATGATGACGTGTTTCTTCCCAGGTTCTATTTTCAGCGGAACCGGTTTGTCGCCCACGAACCGGGTTAGTTCTTCGTATACAACTTTTATTACATGCTCGCGCCTTGAGATGCCAGGTGGGACTTTCTCCTTTAAAGATCGTTCTTCGATCCTTTTCGAGATTTCCAACACGAGTTGAACGTTGACATCTGCCTGGAGAAGTGCTCTCTGAATGTCGCGAACTAGTTCCTTAACTGCAGCTTCATCTACTACGGATGCACGGAATATTTTCTTCAGGGCATCGGTAAGTGAAGACCCTAAACGGTCGAGAGCCATCTAATTCTCCTGGGTCTAAGAACACCCTGAGCGGATTTAAATACCTACTGTGCACCGAGCCAAAAGATGGAAATCGCCCGAGCGGAGCCAACTTCACGTAGTGATGGAGAACAGCGCTGCAACTGATTCTGAAGCCTCAGTCCCTATGCTGTATTCTTCACGATTCAGACGGCTCTTCATGCATCATCGGCTTCATTAACAGAAGAACGGGCTGCCGAAAAATAAACTTTGACCAACTAATTTCTGAGCTAAGCTCTAACAATCACAAGAATGCAGTGACAAAAACTGAAGGGGATCGTTACAATTGGATCTTATTTTGCCCTGACTATTTTCATTCTACCCATGATTTTCCAATATTCGATCTCTGCGCCGGGAGCAAGTTTAGCCTTTAGCTCTTCCTCCTCGGGAAATGGAGCGTCAAGATATTCAAATGTCTCGAGATCCATAATTTGGACGCCGGTTGGATTTACTGCAAATACTTGACCTGGTCTCTTGTCGATTATTGGAATTTCAGCGTTGCTGTCGACAGGTTTGACAAACTGTCTCTTCTGATTGTCGAAGACGCCTATCGCTACTATTCTCGCTTTTGCAGAGCCATGTTTCCCAGGCTTCGATTTGGTTATGTCAACAATTCGGCACGGCTCATTGTCAATGATCATGTAACCGCCAACGCGTAGGCTCCCAACATCAATAGGTCGTGTCAACGCTCATCAACACTCTTTCTGGTGAAAGCATTCTTAACAACACCCATATATAGCTTAAGGTAGCGGTATTTACCTGAATGGTGAAAAATTGTTTAAAAGTGTTGGACTGGTCGCCCGTTTTGACAAGAAACCGGCACTTAGACTGGCTGAAAGCTTATCAGATTATTTGAAAAGCAAGAATTTGGAGGTTTTCATAGAAGACTCTTTGTGTGGCAAGGTAAATACGAAGGCAAAACCGGTTTCATTGAAGAATATGAAGACAGACTTCATTGTGACCATCGGCGGCGACGGGACCATCTTACGAACCTGTGTGGCAATTCCAAAGCCGGAACCACCAATACTCGCGATTAACATGGGCGTAAGGGGTTTTCTGACAGAGGCAGAGCCAAAGGACGCATACAAAGCTGTAGACAGGTGTTTAAAAGACGATTTTCTAATTGAAAAGTGCTGCAAACTGGCAGCATCCACGGATGAGGGAGCCATTCCCGACGCGCTCAACGACGTTGTCGTGTCAACTGGAGAACCCTCAAAGATACTTTACACTCAGATCTTTAAAGATAATGAGCCAATTCTTAGATGCCAAGCGGACGGCTTAATTGTTGCCACCCAGACAGGCTCGACCGGTTACTCGCTCTCAGCGGGGGGACCAGTCTTAGACCTCGATGTTGACGCGTTTGTTTTGACGCCTATATGTTCTCTAACAGTCTTTCGTTCGATCGTTTTACCAGCAGATTCAAGGATCACAATAAAAGCCATAAGGCCCAAAAAGATGCTAGTTTTGATCGATGGATATCATCACCAGTTATTAACAACGGAGACTCCCACCTTGACTGTAACTCGTTCCAAAAACATGACTTCATTCATCAGATTCAAAGACACGTTCTACGATCGGTTGCGCAATAGGTTGCTGTTCAAAGGCATGGGATGAAGAATCAAGGAGAACAACTCGCTCAAACGAGTATTTGTTTTAGACACGTCCGCATTTCTTGCGGGTTTCAACCCGTTTTCCTTAAGCGAGAATCAAGTCACAACCCCCAAAGTTGAGGAAGAAATCCGAGCAAACTCGATGATACAGTTGCGGTTTCGAGCAGCAGTTGAGAATGGAAGATTGATAGTGAGGATTCCGACAGAAGAATCGCTTCAGATTGTCGAAGTATCTGCAACAACATCAGGAGACACCTTTTTTCTTTCAGAAACAGACAAGCAGGTTCTCGCTATAGCTTCTGAAATGAAGAAGACTCACANNGACAATCTTAACGTCGAGGCTCCGCAGGTTACTGCTGCAACTCCGCGTTTCCAAGAACGAGTAACCACATCCATGGCTTTCTGTGATGCAGGTTTCTTGCTATCCTTATCCTCAACTAATTCCACTCCAATCATCAGGCCTTTGCCTCGAACATCACCGACAATCTCGCTCGTCTCGCCAAACCCACGCAACCGCTTAAGGACGTAATCACCTTGTTTCTTTGCGTTTTCAAGTAGCCTCTCTTCTTTCACAGTTTCCAAGACCGCGACAGCGGCCGAGCATGACAAGGGGTTTCCTCCGAAAGTACTAGCATGAGAACCGCTCGTCCAATCCATGACCCTCGCTTTTGCGATAGTCGCGCCTATGGGCAACCCCGAGGCTAAGGCTTTCGCAAGGCAAAAAATGTCCGGTTCGATGCCCCAGTTTTCTATTGCAAACCACTTGCCAGTTCTGCCAATACCGCTTTGAACCTCATCATCAATAAGCAAGATTCCATATTTATCAGCCAGCTTCTTCAGTCTCTGGAAGTATTCCGGAGGAGGAACAACGTAACCTCCCTCACCCTGAATGGGCTCAAAGATAATCGCTGCCAAATCTTCATGAGGTACATATTTCTGGAGCACGAATTCGTCAATGAAGTCTACACACCAATAGCGACATCCGGGATACTCCAGTTTGAAAGGGCAGCGATAGCAGTAGGGATATGGAACGTGAATTACACCGGGCATTAGTGGAGAGAAATAACGTCTTTGAACTGGTTTGCTCGCCGTTACTGACAAAGCACCAACTGTTCGTCCGTGGAAAGCGTTGACAAAACCAATTAACAACTGCTTGCGCGTGTGCCACTTAGCTAGTTTAACCGCTGCCTCTATTGCCTCGCTGCCGCTATTTCCAAAATATGTCTTCTTTTCAAAATTTCCAGGCGTTATGTCCGCAAGCTTTTCTGCAAGTTCGATAGCTTCCTTGTAGTAGAAGTCAGTGTTGGAGTAGTGTAGAAAGCGATCACATTGACTCTTTATGGCACTTATCACCTTTGGATGATTATGACCAACATTCATGCAAGCGATGCCAGCATTGAGGTCGATATACTCGTTGCCATCAACATCTTGGATAATACAGTCATGGGCTGATTCAACAACGAGTGGGTAGTAGCGCTTGTATGATTGTGAGATGAACTGTTCGTCTCTAACCAAGAAGCTTCTTGCAATAGGACCCGGGGGAGAAACAACAATTTTCGGATGGCCACTCATTTGCACTCGCAATCCCAAAATGGAGTCTACACATAGGAAATATTAACTTGTTGCAAAGTGAAAAAATTAGAGAACATAAAGAAACAAGGCTAAGAGAAGCCCCTCAAAGCCGAAAACAGGCACAACAACCTGTTTTGCCCTCTTTATGGCTAAATCTACAAGTGTTGACAGTGAATAGATCTTCTCTTGACCAATGACGTGAACCTCAGGAACAATTATGCTCAGACAGCTTGCCTTGCAGGCTTCAAGATTTTCCAGCGCTTTCGAAGCACCTCCCTTTATGTATTTCAATAACAAATCACGGTCAATCGCTTCGCCCATTGGGTGGTAGCCACGTTTGCCCAGAACCACTGCGCTCACAGCATGGGTATCAGTTGTAAAGACCTCGCTGTTGTCAAAGCCAAAATCAGTCAGATCCGAGATTATTCTCTCTCTCAAGCCAGAAACCATGTTGTTGCTGTCAATGACGACATAGACATTTCTCTGTTGAGCTACTTTGACAACAATTGCAGTAATTCCCCCTTGACCCATGCCATCTTTCAGACTGAATTCCGGCGGGTGAACCGTAGCGGCGCCGACTGCAAACGGTTCAGCAGCAAGTGAAGATGACTGCACCAGAGCTTTTGAAGCAACATCACGCAGCATTTCAAGAGAAACTTGCGTGTAGGGTTCATCCAATATACTATTGTGGGCGTTTACAAGGACCACTGAATCATAGCCCATTTTTGTTGCTTCCTCTTGAATGATGCTCGACAGTTCCTGCGGCAAGTCTTCAGTCGTTTTGGGAGCTAGAGTAAACGATAGGAAGGCGGTTTTCCCGAAAATCTGGCAGTTGGCTGTGGCAACGCCATCGCTAACTCTTATGAAGGGTGTTGCTTTATCGGAAAAAGTTAGAAGTCTAACGGAGGACAGCACTTTATCAACGACTTTACGATTCTGCCTCTGTGAAGTCAGATCCAATTCATGACCCATGAGTCCTAGAGGAACGCACGCTTGCCCTCCATGCTCTCTTTCAAACTCGCGTTTCAGCATCGAGGGTAAGAGACTGCTGCCAATATTTTTGAACGGTCCAGGATGAATCGTTGGAATGATCATTGTGGCTTTGGGCTTCGAAGTAGCAAACATCAGGATTGAAACCCCAACGTTTTCAACCTCGCCCAGCTGTTCAAGATGTCGTTCAATTGGATCGTTTAAACCTACCACCCAGTTTTGCATAAACGCTTTGAACAGCTCCATGGAGGGGATTCCATAGAACTTTCTTCCCTGGCGATCAATCAACGAAACAAACAGAAAAGAAAACGCCAAGGAGAGAATCGGTGCGACCAGCAAGAACGGCAAAACCTCGATGATTATCGCGTTGTTTATGGCTCCCCAAGAAAACAAGAACGGAATGAGACAAACCGCAGGTTCTAACACGGAAGCGGTCGCTGCGCGTACAAAGCCGACAGACGAAGTCGAGAAGAAGACTACCGCTCGAAGGGTCAACACGGCACAAAAACCCAAAAGGCAGAGTTTTGTCCACCACGAGAAACCAAACAGCACACCGAAGAAGACACCGACGCCAATGAAAAATAACCATATAATCCAGCAAACGAACGATAGAACCATTGATCTTCGGATTGTGAAAATCGGATCTTTTCTCAAGAGGAGACGGCTATTGCCATAGTCAAACAAGAGAGTTATGGCGAAAAGAGAGACACCCACCGCAAAGCTATAGACCAACCCGATGATGGAGGGGTATAAGACCAAAGTGGAAAACCCTCCGAAACAAATGCAGAGCACAGCAAGAATTAGAAGAGCGCTTTTCAAGCTAGGAAGGGAAAACAGAGATGAATAATGTCTCACCGCTTTGCCCATAGACTGATTCATTGACTGGCTATTCGCCACGTTTGCCATCTCAAGTAGTTTTCTCTATGAGCTTGCGAGCCCTATTAAACTCTAGCATCTCTACGAAGCAATCTAGACTATTAACACTGAATAAGTTACAAATGGCAGGGAAGACTTTTTGGTTTTGACACCAATCACACAAAAACATGGGAGAAGCAGATAATCTGAAAGCAACTTTTCCAAGGAAAACACAGCACCGTCTCAGAGCAACTGTTTTATTTGTGGAAAGCCCAATAGTATAATTCTGCGAACTCTATGCCAGAGCCAGATTTGCCCCTCTCCATATTCCACATGCTCGAGAAAAATGTGGGCAAGAATATCAGAGTTATTCTCGATCCAGCATACGGTTTTGAAGGCACTCTTATGGCGGTAACGCATCAACCTGCTGGAATATGGCTCTCGGACGCTGAAGCAGTTGTTCTCAGGGCCACGATTGCTCAACCTATTCCTCAAGTCGCAAGCAGACAAGAAATGAGTGAAATCTTCCTTCACTTAAATTCTGTTCAGCGGATCGAGGTCCTGCACGCGCCACGTCGCTAAACTGGAAAGAAGACTTTTGCCAAAATAGACACTACTATAAGTGAGACAGCCAAAACCATAAGCAGCTCGGGCCGGATCTTGACGCCTTCGGTTTCCTCTTCGAAGAACCGTAGCAAACCTGCGCTCGCTGCTGGCATTGGACCCGCTTTTTCTTTCTTCTTCCTGCTCATAGCATTCTTCCTTCTTTAGATGCGCGTTATTGGCTATGTTTCTCGCCATTATTAATGTTGCGTCGCTGAATTGAGGGCGCAGTTGATTTTATACCTGGATCGCAACCTGTAATGTGACGACCCACTTAACCTTTAACTGTATGANNTTGACGAAATCAGAGAGTTGGAGGAAGCCCTCAAGAGCAACAAAAGGGAAGAAGCCGAGACAGAGTTTGCAGACGTTTTGGCCTGGCTGGCCTCGCTTGCAAATACGGTGGGAGTAGATCTCGAGAGGGCAGCCCTAGGCAAGTATAACAATGTGTGCCCAAAATGTGGTTGCTGTCCTTGTAGATGCAGCTTCTAGAACGCCAGGCGTTTCTGACCAATACCCGTTAGGATCCAAGTACGGGGTTTCTTTCCCTTTCGTGTTACAGTGCCCTCTGCTTCCAAAAGCCTCAGATGGTGAAGAACCACAGAGTAGGAAAGGGAAGTGGTCTGAGCGGTTGTTCTTGCGTTGGAGGGAGTCAGATCAAGCAAATCAAGGATTCTTGTTCTGGTTCTCAAGCCGCTTCTTATGTTCTTGATCTTCTGCAAATTGGCTTTTGGATGATACCTTTCTTTGAGCATTTTGCTCTAACCAAAGATTACATTCCATGTTGAAAAGCTTTAGGCTTTAGCTGAAATCCAATAGGCTGATTTGTTTGGGCTTCCCGTTGTCAAACATTGACGCAATCTCGGCTTTTATCAGAGTGAGTCTCTGAGTGTAGTATGCAGGGAGATCATAGTCATCGATGAGATGTTGCGCAGCATCAAGATACTTTTCGATGCCTCCGCGGTAGACTGTCAATGTCAGAGCCCCCGCACAGAAAGGACATTTTCCGCGCAGAGGCAGCCGACGGAAGGATTTGTTGCATGACTTGCATCTGAAACCTTGAGTTGAAAACGCACGAAGGTTTCCAGCTATGTCACGCATGAAGTGAGTGGTAAGTACCTTTAGTGCCACGCGGCGAGCGTCAACGGCGTCAATTCTTTCCCCCAAGGCGAGTTGCATGTCGAGTTTCTCCCTCATGGATTTGAACTGTTTGTATGAGCTCTGTGAGTTCCCCATGTTTATGTTTGAAACTGGAGTTGTAAATTTGAAGCCTTCGAACTGGGCTTCAGTGCCAAGCCTGTGACTAACAAGATCCACCGTGGAACCAAGAGTTTTAGCTTCAACCTTGTTTAGAGATTTCTGATAGAACTCTAGGGGATATTTACTGTCAACATCAAGATCGTGAGCTTGCCGCTGCACTTCTCTCGTGTTCACGAAAGGTAGGAGCAACAACGGAGCGTCCATTATTCCGCCAATCTGTGCGGGAAGATACATACGTGAAAAATTAAGAAGAGTATCTAATCCCAACATTATAGTGTCTTCATCGCCGTCACAGTCTCGGCGTTTCGCTGAATGCCAGATGGGATGAGCGTAACAAACGTTGAGATTTGTGAACCCAATAATTCGTCCCACAATGCTGACACATGTGTGGGGAGCTAGACCTAGGATGAGATGTCCGATTATATCTTCGGGGGAAAGGACGTTGTAGAAGCTGGGAAGACCGTAGACTTTTGTCAGTATACTGTCCACGAAGCCGGCAACCTTCACAAAATATTCGCCGGCTTTTCTTGGAACAACAACGTCCTGAATTTTAAGCTCACAGATTTGATTCGCTTCCGATAGTGGCTTGCCAAAAATATCGAAGTGATAGCCCAGATGTCTTAGAGTTTTGACGTTAACACCAACCTCCTCTGGTTTGAAATGGCTCAGTGGAGCGTTGGTGGCGTCAAACCTAATTGTGCCATCTTTGTAGACTGACAAATCATATTGGGCCCTAAGGATTCCTTTCTCAATAATTTCAGGGGTTTTGTCCTCGTTTGTCAGACCCTTAACACCTTTCAAGAGTTTTGGAACAGGCGCACCAAGCGAGTTGCAGGCATTTTCAAGGAGGCCCTTGAAGTTTATTGCTTGTCTTTGGTAAGGAACAGCATCCGCTTTGCAGATTGGACAACTTCCTTCCTTGAGGGATTTACCGCAGAGGGGGCAACTCTTTTCAACCTGAGTTTCACACCCACAGTCCTTGCAGACTATCCTGAGCGTATAGGATTTGCAGATTGGACACTTGCGCTTGGCCAGATCAACAAAGACAGGCCCCTTTTTTGAGGCAGCTACAAGGTCCCTATGAGACCCGCCTGCCAGACTGACGGGATAGAGGACATGGACAATGGGTTTCATCTCACGCCTCTTGGCTTTTTCGGGTCTACCCATGCGCGCACCCACGAAAGTTGGAAATTTGTCCCGAACTTCTACTCCGGAGAGCAGATTTATTGTCTTCAAAACTGAGCCTGCAGATTGTTCGACTATCCGAGAGGTGCCATAGCCCAGAGAGAAAGCGAAAGCGTGAGCATCATCTCCTTCAATAATAATTCGTCCATCAAGAAGCTGATAGGGAACGTAGATATTTCTCAGGGCATGAACAACGCTTTGGTCATATACCCCGCTTATCCTAGTGGCAATACCCGCTTCTCGAGCAACCTCTGAAGCACAAAGCCAAGCTTTTAGAAGGGCAACTTCCTCGCCCGACGACGATAGATTTGACCAGAAGAACGTGAATCTTGGGTGCAGAGGAATACCAAGGTTTTGAGACAGCAAGATAGCTTCTTGAGCTTCCGGTTTTGTTTCAAAAGGGTCAAAAACCAATGTGGCAAGTCGTTCTTCACTTACTTTGGCAGACTCAGAGGCCTTCCGAAAGTCTCCATTGAAGCGTTCATCGATCGCTTTTTTGAGATCTTCGGTCCACCATTCTTCAACGTATCCGGAAGGCGATAGGGGTTTGCTGGTGTAGAGAAAATCGCCGAAGCTTATGAGGAGGTCCCCCAGAAACAATATTTTCTCGATATTGCCCTCTATTTGACCAAAATTTTCGAGAGNNGCTGGATGAATTCCTATTGCTGATAGCCCCGTATTGCGTGATCTGCCGTATCTTAGCCTGAAGCCTCCTCGTTTTGAGGGAAATGAGAAGATGGGTCTGCCAGCGATGACATCGTCCATGAAGCCCGCCGATTTCTTTTCGGATTTCTTGCGGAATTCCCTCAGCCAATCCCAGCCTTGGAATCCTAACTTTTCTATTATCGTTAGGACTTTTGGGGCACGCCCGACTATGCCGTCGTTGACGACGCGTAGAGCCCCGCCTCTTACGCGGTTTGTTTCCACTCTCTGAAGGTTTCTGAAAGAAGAAACCTCGACTGGATCTGATTCTGTTCCGGTTACTTCAACTGGAAGCCAATTGAGCGCTTTCTTTAGCTCTTCATCGGGAATGTGATATTGAAATCGAGCTACCGAACGTTCATACAGTCTAAGCTCTTCGAGGAACCGAGATATTTCCTCGGGTGTTACTTTGTATCGATCTAAGCCCAGCAATCGACGGACGAAATCTCCAACGACAAGGGTCAGTGCTTGATCAGTTCCGCCGGCGGATCTTATGGGTCCTGCAAAGTATATGGCCAGATACCGCGTCTTGTCAAAATTGAGCCGTATTCTGACTTTTGAAACACCTTGTATGGGAGCTGCCGTTAGCCCTTCTGTGAAGATTGCCAAAGCGGTTCGGATTGCCTGCTCGGCAGCAGCTTCTGGCGTTAAATCTCCGAATTTTCCATAGACAATCTCTTCAGCGATCTTGAAGGCTATTTCTTCGCGTTGCATCCTAGTCGCCAGCTTCCGAATGCTGATGGCGACATTTTTGGGTCCAACGAGACCTTCCACAAGGTCTGCTATGTCTTTCGCGACTATGCATTCGGTCTTCAGGGATGGGTCAAAACCCAATGCCCTGGCCTGTTCACTGACGGTGTATATTTCCTTTAACTTTTGTTCCAGTTCCTGAACGTAGTTCTGATAGCTTGCACTGATGTTGTAATTCACGTGGTGTTTACCCTCAAAGGTCAGCCTATACAGATTCAAAGCTTTTATTTTGGCTTACTGACAAGAAACAGTGAAAAGCACCAGAGCCTATGATCAGATTGGGCGGATATTGCTCAAATGTCTACGTACTAGGGGTTGTTCTCTGGGCTCCTTGAATTATTTCTTGGAGCCTCTGCTGCGCACCATTGGTCTCAACGACATTGCCCGTGACAATTACATTAGCGCCAGCAGAGACTGCAGCAAGAGCAGCTTCTTTGCTTCTTATTCCGCCCCCAACTACAAGCGGGATGTCAATGTAGCGCTTGACGGTCTTTATCATCTCTTGTGGAACAGGGACCTTTGCTCCTGAGCCTCCCTCTAAATAGATGAAGTGCATTCCAAGATATTGCCCCGCAAGAGCGTGGGCTGCAGCAAGGTCAGGTTTATCATAGGGGACCGAAATCGCTTTGCCAACCACACCGGCGGTCCCGCCATCGCCCACGATGATGTAACCCATCGAAATGGGTTCCAATTTATACTTCTTCACAAGCGGAGCGCCCAAGATCTGTGCGCCCATTATGAAATAGGGGTCGACTGAGTTCATGAGAGACATAAACCAGATAGCGTCAGCGCATTGGCTTATTCCTGTCAAGTTATTTGGGAAGAGAATTGTTGGAATCTTGACTGCGCTCTTGATCGAGGTTACAACCTCATCGAGATGGTTTTGTGAAACGAAGGTTGAGCCTCCGATCATGACTGCGGAGGTGCCGCTTGCAAGGGAGTCCTCGGCGATCCTCGCGGCTTGAACNNGATGCTCGCCTCGATGAGCCATAAATCCGATCGGTAAACATGCAGTATACATCAACTTCGCTTTGTGCGGACTTTAGCTGAAACTCTTCCTGAAGACCACAACTGCTGCAGCCTACGTTTGCTCGACTTTCTTCTCTGAAGATTTCAACTCGGACTGTTTCTTTTCCGCATCTTGGGCATGAGAAGAACTTTGGCAATCGTTTCTTCGGGATGTGAACTACTTTGCGTCTTCTTCTACCCATCAAATAGCCTTCTGGGAAGCAAGTTACGCTGATTGGCTATTTATATTTGTCCTTAAATATTTGGCTAGAGCGATAGACCTTGAGCTAAGGGTGAGTCTGTTGAAACTTGGTCCCGCGATTCTGGAAATAGACTTAGCTGAGACTGCCAAGAGAGTGACGCGTTTCATAAAGGAATATATTGAGAGTTCTGGGGCGGAAGGCATAGTGATAGGGCTTTCAGGAGGAGTTGATAGCAACACGATAGCAGCTCTCACGAGCCAAGCGATTGGAGGCAACAAAGTTCTTGGGCTACTGCTTCCTGAAGAAGAAACCCAAAGCCAGAAAGACATTGAAGATGCAACCATCGTTGCCGAGAAATTTGGCTTGAAGACTCAGTTTTGTGACATCACGCCAGTTTTGAGGAGTTTCTACAAATCCATACCCAATTTCGATCAGTCAGACAGAATCTGTAAAGGCAATGTGAAAGCTAGAACCAGGATGATTTTTCTCTACTATTACGCTAATAAACTGAACAGAATTGTCTGTGGGAGTTCCGACAAGTCTGAGACTATGATGGGTTACTTCACAAAATGGGGAGACGTGGCTGCAGACATATACCCAATAATAGATCTCTACAAGACGCAGGTCCGGAAAGTAGCTGGATATTTGGGTTTGCCGGAGGAACTCGCAACGAAAGCATCCACGCCTGCGCTGTGGCCAAAGCAGCTGGCGGAGACAGAGTTGGGAATACGTTACGAGATGCTGGACTTGATATTGTACGGATTTGAGATGTTCATGGACGCCGAAGAAATCGCGAGAGAGCTGAAGATTGGAAAGGAGTTTGTCGAAGGAATAAAGAAGAGATGGCTGAAGTCAGAACACAAAAGGCGAGTTTTGATGGGTCCCAAGATAGGTTATCGGACAGTTGGAGCTGATTTTAGACTCCCAAGAAGCATTTGAGAGCTAGGAAGAATGTGAAGTGAAGAACACAATCAAATTAGCCCTTGCGCAGATGAGCTGCAAACGGGGAGACAAGCAGGAGAACCTAAGAAGAATTGAGGAATTGACTTCGAAGGCGAAAGATCAGTTTGCGGACCTTGTGATCTTTCCTGAGCTATGCGTCACGGGATACATTAACAGAGACCAATATTATACGTTGGCAGAAAAGGTTCCTGGACCGACGACTCAGAAGATAGAAAAGATTGCTCGAGAGAAAGGGCTTTACGTTATTTTTGGGATCCCAGAGATAAGTGGGAAAACCAAAGGGACTCTTTTCAATACTGCTGTTTTCGTTGGACCAGAGGGGTTTATTGGCAAATACCGAAAGATGCATCTGCCTACTCACAGTGTCTTTGAAGAGAAGAGATATTTCAGGCTGGGATATCAAGCAGCTGCGTTTGAGACGCAGTTAGGAAACATCGGGTTGTGCATTTGCTATGACCTTTTCTTCCCTGAAGTAGCGCGACTTACTCGGTTGAAGGGGGCTCAGCTAATAGTTTGCATATCCGCTTCACCTGCGGTTCGAAAAGAATACTTCGAGATTCTATCAGCTGCAAGGGCTTTGGAGAACACTGCTTATCTTGCATATGTAAACTTGGTGGGGGTGGAAGACGGACTGCAATTCTGGGGAGGAAGCAGAGTCGTTAGCCCAACTGGAAAGACACTTGTGAAGGCCAAGTTCGATGATCCAGACTT
>DUHG01000036.1 GCA_013330975.1 Candidatus Bathyarchaeota archaeon | reverse complement strand
TCCGCCTCGCACGTTCCAGACGAACCGCATCGCGTCGCCAGTCTTTTATACAGGCTCTCAAGACTAGCACTTGAAATGATTCAGAAAGTTATGGTCCTCTTTGGCGTTGTTGGAGTCATTCTCTCTCTGGTTCTGGCAATTCTATCCATATTTACATGGCAGATTGCAGCCGTTCTTATCGCAGTTTCACTGGGGATACCCAGTTTATTCCTAGCCTACGAGTTGTGAAGTAGATTAGAAATATAGGCAATATTAAGGAAAAAGATGGTTTTTTCATTTTTGCAATTATGCTTAAAACCAGAAAAACTCCTACGAAAACACTGAGGCTGCCTGCCAGGATATGAGGTGCCCAATAAGGACTAAAATCGAGCGCTGTGTAAATCTGGTCGATAAGAAGCCAGAGCAAACTCCCTATAACGGCACTTAGTGCTGAATATTTTAGTTGTCCTTTTTGCCAAGGCATTTATAACAACTGCTTATTTGCAGCAAAGTTCAGTTTCTTCATTTGATGCTTCTTCTAATTATGATTTTTGAGAAGGCTAAATGTTTGTGTATGCTATGGAGCTGGGGATGGGAGTTGCATCCCTATAGTGTGGAGATATCTCCCCTCAATTCCCATTTTTTCTTGAGAAAAATCGTAAAAGCCTTCCATGTTGTCAACTCAAAGCTCCAGACAAAAATAGACACTTTCCCCTTCTAAACTAATACCCTTTCTAGAATGTTAGTATCATTGACTACTTGCCCGTATAGGCGAACGGGTTAATGGGAGTCTGATAGCGTTTTCTTAAATTTGGATGCCGCATCACCAAGTTAATTAATAAACTTAGCTTACGGTTTTGAGCCAAGCTTTTGTAATAGGCGTATTCACGTTCTAACCATTTGAGCTGTCTAAAAACTTGTCTTTGGTACTCAGATAGGTTTATGATATTTCTAGCCAAAAGGTCTGCGGTAACTGCGGACGGGTCGTTTCCGTCCCCGAAGCTACTTATTGCCCCCACACTACCGCCTATGCCTACCACGTTTCCCCGATAGAATGGAAGGCTTTGGACTGGCGGGTTAATTCGCAGTTGTTTAGCCTGTTTCTCCAAGATTTCCCCACCATGTTCATGGAGAAAACGATTTACTTCTTCTGCTGCTATTCCACCCTGCAAAGAACCGCAGCCTACATACGCTTGTTTTTTCGCAATTGGAAAGAACCACAGGTATATGGTTTTGTTCATGTCTGAAGGAAAACGCATATAGAAGTCATCGAATGGAAACTCTTTGAACTGTGCCCTCACTTGATAGGTAACGCAGATGACATCTTTGGGAAGGTGCCCTAGAAGCCCTCTTGTTCCCGTAGCGTCCACAACTAAATCGGCGTGGAGGCTTGATTTGGGACCTATGTGTGAAGAAAACTGTACGTCGACGTTTAGATCTTTCATGAATTGGTGCTTGTCAAAAGTGCACAATCCCTTCATGGAGACGCGTCTTTGTTTTCCTCTATACTCGGTTGTGAGAGTTTTCGATTTCCAGAGAATATATTTTTCAGCCTCTAAGCCATGCTGCTCTGCTATTTCATGTAAACGTGTAGTCGGTATGCCACAAGCGCAGATTACCTTTAGCTTCCGGCTTCTTTCATAGACTGTTACTTTGTGTTCTTTTGACAAGGTATCAGCGAGGAGGCTTCCAGACCAGCCACAACCAACTACAGCAATCTCCATTTTAGATTGCTCCAAGAAATCTTCTCGCGGTTTCATAAAGTTCTTTTGGTTTTGGGGGTTGGGGTGCTGCTATTCTAGTCAATATCTGCATAAAATTGCTGAGATACAACTCTCTTTGCCTAGGTCGGTAAAGGGGGTTGGATTCGAACCCGTTGCCACCTGGACATATCGCCAACTGATTTCCCAAATTTCCCCTTTTTTCAGTGTCCTGAATTCAGACGACCTGCTCAAAGCTGGCTTCGATTTCATAAGATTAAACGAGAAAGAGCAAGTTGCTATCTATAGGAGACGGAAGTAGTTTGCTTACAAACATGCCTAGTTGTTTTATAACAGACCTTAATGGTTATTAAAGAGAAGCGGAAATCATGCCACAGACAACTGGCCCAGACTTTGAGAATGAGACAATATTATGGAATTAGTTTCATATTCAATTGACACTGAAATTCCAGCAAGCTATGCGGAAAAACTACTGGATTTTATCCACTACAAGTTCATTTTGCCTCAACAGCAACGCTTCAGAGAGATAACCCGAAAAAAATCTGAGACAGGCAGCTATCTCTCTTATTCTGTTCTTGACGCTGGTGGCAATCATTTGCTGCAGGTTGAGGTTACTGCTTCCACACCGGTTGAAGTGAGAATAAAACCACTAGTTGAACAAATTTCCGACACCTTTGTGGAAGAGGCAAAACAGGATGTAGTAATTGCGCTGCAGCTGTTCGAGGAAAAAGTGCGGAAAACCACTCTGTACTTCGCTTGGCGGGAAGGTGAAAAGATACTTCCTGAAGCAACAAACAGGGGCGAAAAATCATTGCAGCGAGTTTTCCTCGAAACGCAGGTAATGTTGTTCATCCTATTTACCGTCCTCGCCATCTTTCTTTTCGCATCCATATCAGCCTACTATCCGGATAAGATCTGGATTACTCCCCTGGTCCTTATCGCCTCTCAACTTGTTTTTGTCATATTTTCGCCAAGATTCATCGCGCGAACAGCCGACTGGCACATAACAAAAGAGAACCCTACGATAACTATTCTCAAGTACATCCTTCCCCTCAAAGAAGGTGCAGAGATCGGCAAAACCTACACCAAAGAGCAGCTGCTGCAAATTAAGAAGGAGATATACGAAGAAATTCTCGCTAGTCGAGGCGAAATTGATTGCGAATCAGCACACAAGGTATTCGGAAAATACGGAATTGAATGTCAGCCAGAAAACCTAACACTAAAAAAAGTAAACGTTTATGCCCTCGTGAAAAAAACTGCCGACATATTTGGCTACTCAGTACCAAAAATCGTAATATCAAACACAATGCTCCCCAATGCAGCTGCCTCTGGATCAAGCCCAAACAACGGTTTAGTTTTGATTACGACAGGATTGCTTGTCCAGCTTGAGGAAGAAGAAATTCAGAGTGTCTTAGGTCATGAATTCGGGCATTTGAAAGGTCGTGATCCGCTGTTGTTATACGCTTTAACTTCGGGGGAATTCTTTTTCAGATTCTATGTCCTGCTCCCGTTTTTCCCGTTCATGCTCAATCCCTTCTTGTTCATATTCTACTTCTGGTTGGTCATGACCTTGATATTCTTCATCGCCAAATTCTTCGAAGCAAGATCGGATCTGGTTTCGGCAATCGAAATCGGCAAACCACAAATACTGGCAAGCGCCCTCGAAAAGATCGGATTCCAAAGACTTTTGTACGAACGAACTCCGTCTTTCCGACTGCAAGAGTGGGTGGGTCTAGACCCTCACCCGCCAATATATTTCAGGGTTAGTCGTCTTGAAAAACTCCGAGCTCCAGTCAAGATAAAGTATCCGTTGCTCCAATCAATAAAAGATGTTCTTTCTGGCTTCTTCGCAACAATATAAGCCGCCAGAGAGAATGCCTGGTCTTTATAAAGGCAACAAGAACTTCTTTATATGTTTCAATTCCCTTCCCTATTAGCAAGAAAGGAGAGATTGTCCTTTTCTAGCAAGAGCACAGTGAGAATCTATGCTGCAGCCTCTTCGATCTTGATAATTATAGGTTCCTTGTTCCTCTACTCCTCTTTGTCTTCTCCAACATCTGGTGAAGGATCTGAATCAGTTTTTCTGCCCGTGGGCTCTACACAATGGACCGGCTACGTGACAATGTCCAACTTGTTGTTGCGACAGAGAACTGTCACAAGTGTCGGAGGCTCTTGGACCATACCTGCAATTAATACCTCGCTTGACAACTCGTACTCGGCTGCATGGGTAGGGATAGGCGGGTATGGAGAGAGCAGTCTAATCCAAACGGGAACTCTTCATGGCATGAGAGACGGTCAACCCATATACTATGCATGGTACGAGCTTCTACCAAGCACTGCAGTGAGAATCCAATCGCTTCATGTTGAACCTGGTGACAAAATGACTGCTTCTTTAACGCTGGTTCAAGGAAACGAAAACCTCTGGTTAATTGAGATCCGTGATTTAACCAAAGGTGAGAGCTACAACAGAACATTTCGCTACAGCTCATCGCGACTGTCNNTGCAACAATCGATAGCACCACTGGAACCATTAACAAGTTTCCAGGATACAAGCTTCTTATGTACAGCGACGAAGCCCAACTAGTTAGTGTATCATCCCTAAGCGCTGGGGGATCAAGTTTCACAGTAGATTACTTGGGAACCACAGGAAGCCAACCACATACAACATCAACTAGCTAGAGTGAGATTCGAAAAGGAAATAAGCAGTCATACCGCATACCCTCCCTAACGAGGAGAAATCTCTCGTGAAGTTGCTGTACGTCGTCATTGATGGAATGGGCGACCTTCCACTTGAGGCACTGGGAAATCGAACTCCTTTGGANNCCTGAAAGCGATGTCGCCGTCATCTCGCTACTGGGATATGACCCATTCAAATACAGCACAGGAAGAGGGGTAATCGAAGCAGTCGGAGCTGGAATCGAATTTAAGAACGGGGATCTGGCGCTTCGTTGCAATTTCGCCACATTGGGAAAAGACGGAGAAATAATTGACAGACGAGTTGCTAGATCACTTTCAACTGAAGAAGCAGCGACGCTGGCGAAGATTGCCAACGAACAGGTTAGGCTTGAGTCTTGCCCATGCAGCTTCGATTTCAAGAATACTTTGGGGCATAGAGCGGTCCTCGTCGTGAGAAACAAGAAATGCCCCTTGTCAAGCAACATCACAAATAGCGATCCAGCCTACACAGTGGTGAACGGAATTGGAATAGCCACCCCCAATGCTGCAATGGTCCTTAAGAAATGCGAGCCAACAGTGAACTCGGAGGAAGCTAGAACCTCAGCGGAACTTGTGAATGAATTCATTTCAAAAACGCATACCCTTTGGGAGACCAATGAAGTTAATGAAAAACGCGCTGCTCAGGGAAAGCTCAAGGCAAATGTGTTGCTCACCCGGGATGCCGCACATTTGTTGCCCAATTTCTTCAACATTTGTGAAAGATACAAAATTAGATTCGCCGCTCTCGCTGATATGCAGGCAGAAAGTGGAATAGCCACGCTTGCAGGAATGACTGCTTCCTTGCTTCCGCCCCCAACGGGGCACCTAAAGCAAGACTGCGAAATCAGAGTAGAGAAAATACTCGAAATCCTTCCAGAACACGACTGCTTCTACATTCACCTCAAAGGTCCAGATGAACCCGGGCACGATGGAGACTGCCACCGCAAGACTGCAGTAATTTCAACAATTGACAAATACTTCTTTGGCAACTTGATGAAGGAAATCGATCTGAAAGATTATGTGATCTGCGTAACTTCAGATCATGCTACACCCTGCAGCATGAAGGTTCACAGTGATACTGCTGTTCCCGTGCTAATTTCAGACGCCAACGCAAAATCTGACGATATCACCAAGTTTTGCGAGAAGGAATGCAAAAAAGGAAGCTTGCGCGTTTTGAAACACGGCTTCATGCTTATGCCCAAGCTCATTGAAAGAATTAGACAATAGAATAAGCAAATTCCAGACCAAAGCCTTCACATCAAGATGCCTGAAGAGACATATGCATGGGTTCAGAAAAGATTAAGACTGCACATTTTCCTTGCAGTGATTCTACGGTTGTAGAATTACCCACCTTAGGGTGTTCCCCACAGTACTGTTTATTATTCAAATAAGAGAATTGGGTTTACGGTATACAATCACTAAAAGAAGTGAACTTGTCATGGGGAGAGAATCATTCGAAATCGACAAGATTGTAACGGAATTGGTTGTGAACGATAATTCAACGAAAAAGAGACAATTAGCCAAAAAAATCTTTGACATTGCATTCGAAGAGGGAGTGTATCCTTCAAGTATCCACGAATTCTACATGGCTCGCGGCAGGGGCGAATTTGGCGGTTTCACCGTGCCTGCCATAAACTTGAGGAGCCTGACTTATGATCTAGCCCGGGCTGTTTTCAGAGCAGCGGAAAAGAATAATTCTGGGGCCTTCGTCTTCGAGATTGCAAGATCCGAGATAGGCTACACAAGTCAGTCCCCTACTGAATTCGCAAGCATGGTTCTTGCCGCAGCCCTAAAGGAAAGCTATTCCGGACCAATCTTCATCCAAGGCGACCATTTTCAAGTCAACGCCGCCAAGTTTACAGAGAACCCAGATAAAGAAATTGAAGCTCTGCAAGCTTTGATCCAAGACGCGATTAGTTCAGGCTTCTACAATATTGACATTGACTCGTCAACGCTCGTCGACCCCTCCAAACCGACCTTGAAAGAGCAACAATATCAGAACTATGAGGTGTGCGCAAAGGTCACGCAATTTATCCGTGGAGTTGAGCCTAAAGGAAAAGTAATTTCGGTAGGGGGAGAGATTGGCGAGATAGGACACCAGAATTCGACGCCTGAAGAGTTGCATGCGTTTATGGCTGGCTTCAAAGGCAAAGTGGGAAGTATGATTGGCATAAGCAAGATTTCAGTTCAGACGGGAACGACTCACGGTGGCATTGTCCTACCTGACGGTTCAATCGCAAAGATTAAGCTTGACTTCAATACTTTGGAAACGCTTTCCAAGACGGCGCGCAAAGAATTCGGGTTGGCTGGGGCTGTGCAGCATGGAGCATCCACTCTTCCTCCAGAAGCGTTTCATAAGTTTGTCGAATGTGAAACGGCTGAAGTGCACTTAGCCACGGATTTCCAAAATATGATTTATGAATCGGAACACTTTCCAGCTGAGCTCAAGCATAAAATGTACGAATGGCTAAAAGTCAATGTCGCGGGCGAGGCTAAGCAAGGGGAAACTGAAGAACAATTCCTTTACAAAACACGAAAGAAAGCCTGGGGNNGCAGGAATTGAGGTTACGCAAGAAAACAAGAAGGTGGTCGACAGAACAATTCATAAGCTTGTTGGCGTTGTCTACCCCAACTGTCCCCAAACTTGGAAAACTATCAAGAGAAGAATCTCAGAGGACGAGGCAACATTCATCTCAGAGTTAGGGGATGCTTGGAAAAAGGCTGAGAAGGCAACAACGTAGGAACAACTCGCTGCCAGTTCCGTGTAAGCAATAAAAACGAGAATGCTGGAGAATAGTCATGCGTTTAAAAGTCTTTTCTGACGGCGGAGCTAGGGGTAATCCTGGGCCATCAGCAATCGCTTTCCTCGTAGTTTCGGAAGATGAGAGGGTTTTGCACACAGACCGACTTTTCTTGGGTGATCACACAAATAACCAAGCTGAATACTGGGCAATAATCACAGCCCTGCAATATGCAGCTTCCTTGAAAGCTGAAGAAGTAACTTGCTACCTCGATAGCGAACTGGTGACTAAACAGCTCAACGGTGAGTATGCCGTTAAAAACCCAGAACTCCAAAAACTCTGGGAAAAGACGCGGGAACTAAGACTGAGAATCAAGAAAGTCACTTTCACGAATGTACCCCGAACTAATCGCTACATTCAGCAAGCCGACAGCCTCCTCAATCAGGTGCTGGATGAGGAAATTAAAAGACGTCGCCTCAAGACATAGCCCAGGGTAGCTGATTTGCGATAGTCTTCAAAAAATGAATTTCTACCTATGTCAGGTTGGGTCTGTTAGGTTCAATTATGACTTTTAGCGATTTGTCCGCTTCCGCCATCAATCTGAACCCTTCAGGAGTTTCATCCAAGGTTAACCTATTAGTTATCATATCTTTGACCAAGATCTCTTTCTTAGAGAGTATTGACAGAGCTTCCTCCAAATCACCCGGAGCTGCACCATAGGAGGTTTTTACAGTTATTTCGTTCCTCCAGAATTGAGTTATAGGTATGGAAATCTTGACAGCTGGTGGCGGCACAGCAAAGAAGAGTATCGTTCCTCCCTTGTCCAGGCATTCCAATCCTGTCAGAGCCGCCTGAGTGGAACCGGTGCATACTATGGTCTGGTTAGCGAGTCTACAATCGTTCATTTCTTTGAGTTTTTCAGAGACATTTTCCCTTGCATCTATTGTCCGATGGGCACCGAATTGCTCTGCATATTTTAGGCGTTGCGGGTTTATGTCAACGGCAATTATTTTTCTGACGCCCCGTAGTCTCGCCAGTTTCACATGGAGCAAGCCGGATACTCCAGCTCCAAAAACCAGCATTGTATCGTCTTTTCGAATTCCTGCCAGTCTTTGACCGCGAACTACGCAGGCCAAAGGTTCGATGAATGTTGCCTCATCAAAGCTCATATCTGGAGGCAGCTTGTATGTGCCTTCCTCAGCGTTGATCTTGGGGACTTTGATGAATTCGGAGAAACCGCCTGGATAGTAGTTTGTCGTGTGAAGTGTTTCGCAGGCTGTGTGTTGTCCACGCAAACAGTAGCGACATTTGTTGCATGGAACGTGATGTGAAACAAAGACTCTGTCGCCCACGAAAAAGCTCTTGACTCTTTTTCCAACTTTCTCTATTATGCCCGCCGCTTCGTGACCGAGAACTCTGGGTGCGTTGGGCAAACGATACCACTCAGTCACATCGCTTCCACAGATGCCTGAAGCCATCACCTTGAGAAGGATCTCATCGTCGTCGATTGTTGGTTTGGCAATTTCTTCGATTCTCACGTCTCGGTTGTTATAGTAGACAGCAACCCGCATTGACTCACCAGATCTCAGTATAGGTCTCAGGCTTTTCCTGCTTTCAATTGCTCAAAAAGTTCGCCAGCTTCTTTCGCCGTGTATTCTTCATGAATTATTGCTCTTATGGCGCGAATCGCGGCAGNNTGAGTTTCAGTTTTGGGTCCGCCTGCTATTACTACTGGGACTGGGCATCCTTCAACGATTTTTTCGAACTTGTCCGAACAATAGTATGTCTTTACGACTCTGGCTCCGATCTCTGCTGCGACTCTAGCACATAGAGCAAGATATCGTGCTTCCCGTTTCTCAAGCTCTCTGCCGACAGCCGTAACTGCCATTACAGGTATTCCGTAATCCTCGCATTCGTTGACGAGTTTTGCCAAGTTTGAAAGGGTCTGGTTCTCGTATTTGCTGCCTATAAATACCGACATAGAGCAGGCCATTGCGTTGAGGCGTATGATTTCGTTGACAGAGGTGACAATGTTCTCGTTAGCTAGATCCTCTCCAACAACTGTCGCTGCTCCAGAAACCCTCAGTATAATAGGCTTAGGCATGTCTGGGTCAATGCAGTTGCGCAAGACACCTCGCGTCATCATCAGCGCATCCGCATATTGCCATATTGATTTTATTGTTTCGCCAGGTTTCTCAAGCATGTGTGTAGGTCCCTGGAAATACCCGTGGTCGATTGGCAAAAACAGCGCTTTGCCATCCTTTTGAATTAGTTTGGATAATCTGTTCTTCATACCCCATTCCATATTCTAGCGCTCCGCTCAGATTTTTCGTCTAAGAATTAAATAACCTTTCTCTACAGGTAACAATCAAGCTATCCTGTTACGTAGCATTATGCTGATCAAACGAGACCGAACCCCAATGCTATTTGGTTGATTCTCTGAGTTTTGCGGAAAGCGATTCTGTTTTTCCATGACCTGTAACTTTTATTGTGGTATTCATTCTTACAGGCAAACCAATTTCCCTCAGAAACGCGTATAACTGTTCGCCTTGCATCTCAACGATCTTTCCGTCTATCACGAGGCTTACCAGTACCTCTCTTATTTTGGTCATTTCATCTGGAAACTGTGAACTTGCCATGTTAAAAACTTCCCATGCTCTTCCCCGAAAGACTCTGTTCAGAACCAGGCGCCAATCAGCCTTCTCTTCTTCAGGTTCTTTGGNNGTTCCCCCTGAAGTTCCGATCCATAATCTTGAATCTCGTCCTTTCTGTGGAATTTCCTCATCAAAGAATATAGCCATTGAGTAAATCAAGGATTTTCTTGGGAACAATGTAGTTCTTTCCACAGTGCTTACAGGGTACTTCACTAGATTTTGATGTGATGGTTTGAGATGCACTGCAGTGAGGACATGCGATGCTGATTGAGAGAACTTTTCCCGTGTTCAATTTTCTTATTTCTTCAGCCTTGTCCAACATTCCAAGTTCTTCATATTTGATGGCTGCGTCCTCGTACTTTGCGGCTTTCTTCAATTCCTCAATTTCTGCGAGAGTACTCAAAGCCTCTTCCTTCTCAGAAAGGAGATTTGAACTTCCACAATAGGGGCATCTGTCAGGATCTCTCTGCAGTATCTCTTCTTTACATTCAGCACACTTCAAAGGTAGGGTCAACCACGATCAAATTCCAACTTTAGGATTTAAGACTTTTGAACTCTCATGCGTTGAAATACTTCAACTTGTCTCATTATTTCGGAAATTTATTGTTACAAAAACTCTCTTGACAAACCGTTAAATTATCCTTCTCAGAAAATGTCAAGTCCTCGAATCACACCTTGGGATCTAAGTTTAGGACATAGTGGTTGGAAAAACCCCAAAGTTGACTCCTAAACAGCATCAACCCTTTTCCTTCACCGGTTTCAAGATTAAATAACCTTTTTCAATTAGCCAATGATGAAACTGCCATGTTGTGTAGCAGCATGCTGCGCTGCATTTTTGTCGAGTCTGCTCGTATTCAGGTGAGTCTTCCGCCAAATGGTCAAGCTTTGTTTGTACTGGACATCTCACATCTCTGCAAAACTCCCTGCGTTTGTACTCTGTGAAACCTTCAGTTAACATCCAAATCACACTACCATTCGATTTATGTCATCCTTCGCTTGGCGCTTGGAAGATGGGCAATTGCGGCGGGTAAAAGGTGAATATCACGAAACTAGCTCCTAACAATATTAACAAAAGAATAGCTATTCCTTCTCCAATTCTAGGTAGCAATCTGAAGGTGAGAAGCTTGTAACTTAAGATCTGCCCCACAATTATTGCCACTATAAAACTGGCGATGTCAATTGCGAAAATGCTTTCTCCCGTGAATGAAGTATAGGAGTAGAATATAAGTGGAATCATGAAAACCATTAGGTAGGTACCCAACGCTTTGGCTGTGAAGAAATTGTTGCCAACCTTTTTCAGTGGCAGGAATTCAATGATCACCCAGAACAGAGAGGGCCAAAAAGCCAACTTCATGTGCTCCCAAACAGACTCGTTTATAGCCGAGAAAATACCCACTATTGGCGATCCTCCTGACATCTCATAGGTAAAGTGAAGTAAACTCCCGAGAACAATTATGAAAACCATGCCCGAGATTTCAAACGCGAGTATTTTCTTATTTCCAGCCATAAGGCGAACACACCCTATTCTCACTATGAATTCTGAATATAAAAATTAGTGGTGATGATACATTTTTAATATTTGATCAGCATTATAGATAGTCTAGGGTCTGTAATGGGTGTGTCTGAGGTTACTCTCGAATGCCCATACTGCAATTGGATCTTCACGGCTGTACCACCAGACCGTTTGCACTCCGCGTTTTCCTTTGAAAAACCACTACATGGGAGCTTCTACGGTGATATCATTCAACAGGATTTCGTTTGTCGTAATCCGAAATGCAAGAAACCGCTCAAAATCTACTGGTACGCGCCGATGACCTACTTTGACCGAGTGTAGTTACTTTCGTTATTGTTAGATGGTGCAATGCAGAGCTTGGGCGGTCGCTATCCGAAAGTTACTTCTCTTTTCAGAAAATCTTAAAAGCAACATGGAAACAAACTGGGCTCAGTGGTTTTCATGTCTACG
>DUHG01000049.1:1887-4950 GCA_013330975.1 Candidatus Bathyarchaeota archaeon | reverse complement strand
GAGACAGAAGTCAAGAGTTGGCAGCGTCTCGAGGAAAGCTTGCTCAATTTCACCCTTGGTTAGGGTGGAGTATTTCATGCGTCTAGCAAAGTTCTCTTTTTCTCTGCAAGCAAATTTGAGGATATTGAACCCCACCAAGCTACCTTCGATATCAAAGTCGCACGCATCGATGAAAGCGTCTGCATTCGCAGCTAGTTTCGAGATTGTCGCGATCCAACTGCGAATTCTTTTTGTGTTGCGTTCAACCACATAAACGGGAACCCACTTGTATTCGAAAACGGGATAACTGCTACGATCCTTCGCTTTACCCCCTACAGTATATAAGTGCCCGAGCGCTGGAACAATTACAATCTCCTTGTCTCGTCTAGCCACATAGAAAGGTACTCCATTGTCTATCCTCTTCCTTGGTGTTCCATCAAAGTCCAGAGCATGAGCTATTCGTGACGCTGCTTCAGGCTTCTCAGTTATGATTAAGGTGTAGCCTTCCAATTTGCCGAGTCGCTCTTGTCTATCACTTCGTTTCTCTTCAAATAATCTTTCCGACTTTGTTGAAGCAGAAGTTTTCTCCGCTTGTCTGACGGCTCGTACTTTTACTGCCCAGCAATGTTCCGTTCTGATATGGCTTCACAGGGAACAGCTGGAAGGTTCTCGTCTGAAAAATGGCAATGTCGTCACGCTGACTGAGCAACCAATAAATAGCGCAGACGCTTAGTTTTCCTTTATTTCGGGGGGTATTGAAGCTTGCCGCAACGTGTAATCTGCCAGGGCTGTAATCATGTTTTGTACGAAGGTGCCGAGCTTAAACCGCCAGATGAAATTCTTCAGAAACATAACGGCAGTTGCCCCAAATGCAACAAGAAACTCTCCCTACTGCCGATCGATGTGGACGTAAAACCATTCAAGTAGCGATTTCGTGAGAGTGTTTGAAGACAATCACTGAAATGCCACACTTTTTAGGCGAGACCCATTGGGAGAAGGCCGCTAAGACTCGCATGGGCAAGTATCTCACGCGAATCGAAACGAATTTCATAAAGGATTCCGTCGACCTTTCGCGTGCCCAAGTGGTAATGGACGTGGGGGCTGAAGCAGGAAGATTTTCGCAGCTTTCAACGAATCCTAGCTCAACCGTAATTAGTATAGATATAAACACCTCTGGGCTCAAACGGTTGAAGCAGAAGATAGGCGGAGTAAATGTTGTCCAAGCAGATGCGCGCTGTGTTCCTTTCAAGGACGAACTTTTTGATGCGATATTCATGATCGAAGTTTTAGATTATGTAACGCAGCTCAACTCCGCCCTATCCGAATGTCATAGAACACTAAAACAGGGCAAGTCAGTCATACTCTCGTTTGGTAACAAATCAAGTATAAAGGCAAAACTGAGAGAGATTGGCGGCAAATACTACAGGCACTCATATACTCAGGTTATGCACTCTCTCCGAGCAAGTGGGCTTACAACTGAGCGAAAAATCGGTTACAATTGGTTGCCTTTCGGGAGGATGTCTGAGAACAAATTCATACCAATCCTGGCTTGGGTAGAAGGAGTTCTTGGGTTTAGAAGAATTCCACGCCTAAGTCCTTGGGTTATAGTTGAAGCAGCTAGATGTGTAGCGCCTTTCGTTCAAAAGGCAGAAAGATGGCTTTTGGAAAGCCATAAATAAACGGTCCAATGTGATATAAGCCCAGATTAACGGCAACATTAAATAAAAGACGTCATTAAGCTGTACCAAAAGGATGACTCAAGTTGGGGATCAAGGAGACACTGTCAAAAGATAATCTTGCTAGCAATATCAGCAATCTCGGGAAGCTGCGCCTTAACATGAGTCATGCGAGAATAATTTCAATCTCGGTTATTCTTCTTCTCCTCTTCATCTCCTTCACCATAAGGATTATGCCTGTAAAATGGGAAATACAATCAGGTGTAGTTCGCCTCAACGAGTTTGACCCTTACTATCAGTTCATGCTTACACAGCGAATGGTTCAAAATGGTTTACTTTCACCATATTATCCAGATCCTTGGATAGTCAAACAACTGTGGGCGCCATCTGGACTCGATATGTCTATCTCTTTGCCTGCATTGCCCGCCACAGCGGCGACACTTTATAATATTGTCTCGTTGGTCGGCATCAAAATAGACTTGATGATGTTCTGTTCTTTCTTGCCGGCAATCATGGGTGCCCTCAGTGTCTTGGTTCTGTATTTCCTTGGGAAGGACGTTGGCGGAAAAGCTGTCGGCATGATCGCTGGGCTTTTCCTCGCGCTATCGCCTGCGTTCATTCAGAGAACTGCTCTTGGTTTCTTCGATACTGAGGTCCCAGGAATATTTGGGATCCTTTTGGTTAGTTTCCTGTTCCTGAGAGCAATTGACAAAAATCGATCGCTTCGTTCTTACATGGCTTACACAATTAGTGCTGCGTTAGCATTGGCCTACCTTGTACTTGGTTGGGGTGCTGCGTACTACGTTCTTGGTCTGCTCTCAGTGTTTGTTCTTGCATTAGTTCTGCTAAAGAGATACAGCCAGCGTCTGCTGATTTCTTATAGTGTAGTCTTAGGAGTAGCACTTTTTGTGGCAACAAAAGCCCCGGTAATTTCGCTTGATTATCTCACTTCAGCCGCAGTGTTGCCAGTCGCCGGTGTGTTTATCGTATTGTGCCTTACAGAGATCCTTCGAAACAACATATCGATGCGAACAAAGCTCTCGCTAGTCATAGGTTCAATAGTGGTTTTTGTTGGTGCGTTTCTTGTGTTCTGGCAGCTCGGATATATGGCAGTTGTTGCCGGGAAATTTATCAGCGTATTAGATCCCTTCATTCGTTCTGCATCACCGCTCATTGAGTCTGTAGCCGAACACCGAGTTTCAGCATGGGGTAGCATGTATTATGAGTTGGGTGTTTGCATACTCTTCTTCTTGGGCGGATTGTATTTTGCGATAAGGAACCCGACGAACAGGAACATATTTCTCCTGCTTTTCGGTTTGACTTCCCTATATTTCGCTGCATCCATGGTGCGGCTCTTGGCGATTCTTGCGCCAGCTTTTGGTTTGCTGGTTGCTTTGGGCGTCGTGGG
>DUHG01000049.1:186-1816 GCA_013330975.1 Candidatus Bathyarchaeota archaeon | reverse complement strand
GGTAATGTAACAACACTGGCGGATAACGCCACAGTTAACGCCACGCAAATACAGAATGTAGGGTTCATAATGATGGCTAACGAGACGGACTCCCTTAAGATGCTGGAACGATACGACGCAAAATACATACTCGTTTTCCATACCTTACAACTTGGTCAATCAAGCAGTGGTTCCACCTACATAGCAAGTTCTGGTCGATGGGGAGACGAAGGAAAATGGTCTTGGATGGCAAAGATCTCGGGGCAAGCAAAGACACGATTCATAAACGGATCATTCCTCGATGAGGACTCGGCATGGGACGATGAGAAGGATTTCGGCAACTACACTCTGGGAAAGAACTGGATTGATTCGAACAACAATGGACAACCTGACACAGGCGAAATAGTAAACAATGAAAAGGGTATGTCTTCGACCATATACAAACTCATGAGTTGGGCAAAGCAACGATGGACCGAGGGAACCGGCGGGCAGGTATCCCCTGATGAGCCTGCAACAGAACCGCAATATTTCAAAGAAGCATACTTCAGCGGAATAAACGCTGGTCCATTTGAATATGGCGGCATAATACCTCTCGTAGCTCTATACGAAATCGATTGGCNNATGTATTTCTTAGGTCTTGTAGAAGAAAACGGTGTTTCAGCGCCCCTGACACTTGCAGTTTGTGTACTCTTTGGGGGTTTTATGGGTCTACTTGACGACTGGATGGACCTAAAATGGAGATTCAAAGCCTTTATGCCATTGATTGCATCCTTGCCTCTCGTATACTTGGCCATCCAATATGGGTTGCGAACATCTATCTCTCTGCCCATTGTGGGTGTGATTGAATTTGGAAATGCATACTACTTTGTAATAATCCCCCTGATAGTAATGATAGTCACGAACACTGTAAACCAGTTGGGCGGGCTAAATGGNNTCAGTGCTAAATTTTCAAGGCAAAATTTTTGTGGGCAATTCAGGCTCATTTGCAATCGGAATTAATATTGCAGCTTTCGCAGTAATAACGGATTTAAAACTCGGTATGGCTGTTTCGATTCTTCCTTTCGTTTTCAATTCAATACTCATTCTGCTGACTGTTTTCTTCATTGGAAAGAAGGCAAGTGTCTCTTTTGATGGGAAGAGGCTCGTTTCGGATCACAAGCGAAGTCTAGTTACTCTCATTACTTACAAGAGACCTCTGACTGAGCGCCAAGTGGTTACCATTATTTCCTTTTTGCTGGTCCTATCCACCGCGATTGGAATTTTAGCTGAAATGCTCTACTGAGATCATATAGGTTTCTTTTCGCCTTAGAAGTATCAAGTGAGAAATCTTTCCAGTTTCGTCAATCCAATGATTTCATCAAAGCTCAATCCAAGCGCGTCCAAAACCTGGTCAAACGTCGAGTGAAGATAGGCAACGTACTTGTCCACATCAACCTCACCTTTAGAAGCAAACTCAACTGGCTTTACATGCGGTTCTCTGACAACCTTAACGAAGCTAATCAGATCGCCTGCCCTTATCTCCACGCCTTTTTCCTCGAGGATCTTTGCGGCCTTGACATGCTGCGGGGTTGTTTTGGTGTAACGCGCAATTTCCTCACCAAGAACGACGTTGAACGCCAGTTCGCTCGTATTTTTCCATTCTCTCCTTTTG
>DUHG01000049.1:0-173 GCA_013330975.1 Candidatus Bathyarchaeota archaeon | reverse complement strand
GTCCAATGAGCCAGTTCTCCGACTTGTTCTTTGGAGGGATTTTTTAGAAAAAGGCTGTCTGTGTCGCCATAGAGAACCTGGATGCCTATTGTCTCAGCTCGCTTGAGTATCTGAGTTATTGAATGTCTTCCGATAGCTGCAGTTGCTTCAGCGACTGGCGGACAATAAAGGTC
>DUHG01000051.1 GCA_013330975.1 Candidatus Bathyarchaeota archaeon | reverse complement strand
CTGGTATGGAATACCTAGCGCAGTGCTAGCTGGAATAGTTCTGGTTCTACTCCTCGTTCCAAGCGTGAAGGCATCCTTCACAAAAGAAACACCAAAGCCACCGCAGATGCAATAAGAGACAGCATAACCACCCTTTTCTTTTTTTAGAACTAAATTTCCCCAAACCATTATGCGACTAACATCGAACAAAGACTTCTATCCCGTGCAAACTCAAATCCATAAATCCAGCACCCACAGAAATGGCATTTAGATATGCCATAACAAGATTATTTTTGTTCTATGNNGAATCCTGAATTTACCTTTTCGAAAAGCTTGTTATCATAAAGGCTTATTTTAGGATGGCTAATAGCGAAAGTCAAATTTGATCTGGTCATCTGTTCTTTCAGAAAATCAAAATCTTCAATCAAGTCAGAAACATGATTTGTTGAACATGTTCCAATAATTCGTGATCTATTTCGTTTGCTCCTTAAAAACACGAAAAAAGAGCGTTTAGCCACTTTTCCGCACTTGACACTTGCCTCAACCTGCTCTGGGTAAGGTGGAGTTGATCCCTTGAAGACTCTGCTCATGATTGATTGATTGCTGCATACGAAATCACCAAGGTGATTGCGCATGCTTGTTATCGAGGAAGAGCCTACCCACTTGATTTCTGCAGATAATCGCACAAACCTCTCCCCTTTCTGTAGGTATGTACTACAGTTTACTCTTTTTGCCCAAGGTCTATATATTATTTTTGAATAAAATACGCGACTTATGGTGAAAGCGGATAACCCAGCAAGAAAATCAGACTCCCGAGGGCTGCAGAAGCAGAAGTTGTTTAAGATCGTTCTTCAAAAGCTTNNTCCGGCATGAACTGCAGCATACGATCTATTGAAACAGTCTTTATTCCGTTCTGTGCCATTTCATGCAAAGCTGCATCGGTGAATTTTTTCCCAAAGAGAAAGCCTTTATCATAATCACCACTCGCCAGGGCTTCGTTCATTTTTCTGACAGCATCAATTCCAATGAACCCAGATTCACTTTTTGATTTTACAATTCGCAACAAAATCTTCTCGTTCAATTCGGTGTCCAGAGCGGTTATGTCCGTTCTGCTATCCCCTTCTTCCCTCTCCTCACAGTGGTAGTCTCGGACTGCCATGATTAATTCAGCTTCATCTCGAATACTCATCTGAGACATTTCCTCACAATTAGATTGGCGAAAATCTGCTGAAAGCAAAGCATCAAATACGGCAAAATATTCGCCCTATCGCTATATATATAGCTAAACTGCATAATATATTTTTCCGTGACCAACATCAGCAAACATAAATAGCTGAGGGACCCTGGCAATACAGGAAACAATAAAAATCGGTCAAAGTTGCTTTTTCCGCCTTCTTGACAGCCACATCCACTCCTTTGCTTGTTCCGCACCTTTGACTACTGCCAGAGCCATGTTCTCTGTATTTCCCGTTCTTGAATCATAGACTACCAGGATTTTTTGGCATAAACCCGTCTTGCTTGCACTTTCATTAGGCTATTTTCCTGATCAGAAATATCAGCTTACAGCAAACTCTCGCGCGATCTCTTCAACGGTCATTATCCTAGCGCTGTATGTGTTCTCCAAATACTTCAAGCCTTGGTCATGGTCTTCCTGGGTGAACGCTTCAACCCCGTCTGAAGGAATGACAATCTGGTAGCCCCTGAAAAAGGCGTCTGCCGCTGTATGCCTTACGCACATGTGAGTGTGAAGACCCCCAAGGATGACTGTTCTTGCTCCTTCACCGTCATAAAGCACTCGTAAGACTGAATCCAATCCAGTTTCATAAAAGCCGCTGTAAGTCCTTTTGCCAATCTGATATTCCTCAGGCTCAGGTTTAAGCTCTTGAATAACCTCAGCGCCCTTTGTGCCTTTTATGGCATGGTTTCCCCATTTCCTTACAACTTCTACATCTTGGGGGTAGTGCGCGTCGTTGCTGTAGATGACCGGCACCCCATGTTTTCGCGCTTCATCAATGAGTTTCTTGAGGTTTGGAATAATGTACAATGTTCGTTTAACTTGCAGTTTTCCAGTTATAAAATCGTTCAGCATGTCGATTATAATTACTGCTGGTTTGTCCAAAAACTTCACCGCTAATGAAAGGATAGCTGTTTGGCAGTATTTAACTTTGCTTTGAGCTATTCGAGGTTGAGACCGAATGGTCCCTGAGTAAGTCTCCGTGCCCCTCCGGATAAGACAAGCAGTGTGTCTTCGATGCGAACTCCCCCATACCCAGGTAGATATATTCCTGGTTCGTCGGTTACGACGTTCCCAACTTTCAACTCTTCCTTGCTAGAAGGACTCAAAGTTGGAGACTCATGAATGTCAATTCCAACGCCGTGACCCAGACCGTGTACGAAGTATTCGCCGTATCCTGCATCTTGAATTTCTTTCCTTGCAACCGCATCCACCTCCTTTGCCTTGGCATTTGACTTCACGGCTTCAAAAGCGATTTGCTGTGCATTCATAACTATTTTATGCAGACGTTTCTGTTTCTCAGAAGGTTTGCCAACGACGAGTGTACGGGTTATGTCAGAACGATAGTATTTGTAGACCGCACCAAAATCAAGAACTACCAGATCGCCGTTGCGAATAGTCCTATCAGAACATCCTCCATGAGGGAAAGCAGAGCTTGAACCGGAAGAGACAGCTGTCTCGAAAGCGGTTCCATGCGAACCTTTTNNAAATCTGCGGCTTTTTGCATGCATTCGATTTCGTCTTTGTCTTTCACTGCTCGAAGGCTGGAAACCAAGCTGCCTTTGATTTTCAGCTTAATTGTTCCTCTGGTTTGCCTAGCCAGAGCAAGCCAGTTTTCAGCGTCTAAAGCGTCAACTGCAAGATTGCCTAAATTATATTCTTTAGCTTGCTGAACAATTTTCGCCATCAAGTTTTCTTCGCGCTTCACAAGTTCGACTCTTAAATTCTTCCCTTCAGCTTTCGCCTGTTCATAGTTTACCCCATAAACGTAAAGCGTTATTTCACCATCTTCAGGAACCAAAAGGGAAGTTGTACCTGGAACACTAGTGAAGTAGATCAGGTTTGAAGG
>DUHG01000129.1 GCA_013330975.1 Candidatus Bathyarchaeota archaeon | reverse complement strand
ATCCCAATACATGGGCGCGTCGGAGATTCTAGCTGCGCAGTCTCGTGGTCCATATTTAAAGTCCAAAAGGTAAACATCTGCGAACCCGGCGAGGAGTTTGGCAGTTTCCTGACTGTAATATGAGTTGCTGTTCCACACGATCGGCACGTTCATTTGAACATGGCTGAATNNCAGCGAATAGTGCATC
This sequence comes from Candidatus Bathyarchaeota archaeon, assembly GCA_013330975.1. Classification (GTDB taxonomy): domain Archaea; phylum Thermoproteota; class Bathyarchaeia; order Bathyarchaeales; family Bathycorpusculaceae; genus UBA11855; species UBA11855 sp11852u. Next base: position 22,032 of record DUHG01000129.1, on the reverse strand, counting down.
CCATTGTGAATATTGTTCCTGAAGGTACAAGTTCAGGTTCTTCGCCCAGGTGCGCAAATATGCTCGAAACAGCCATGGCGTTACCACAACCGCAATAGCCCAACCGATTTTTCAATCTGTTTATTCCGCATTTGCGTGCGCAAAAGTGGCAATTTTGGAGAATACTTTTGGCAATTGCGATCTTTAGATCAAAGTAGGAATGCTTAGGCGGAGTGACTTCATTGATGAGTTTGCCCCCGTCTACCCCTTTTTCCCAGCTTTGAAAATCACTGGTGCATCGGGCGTGTTCAGCCCAGAGCTTCGCCAGTGAATCTTTCTCACTCCATTTTGCAGGAATCTTCTTGGCGATTATGAACTTCGCGTTTTTCTGATTCTGTAAAACAGAAAAGTATCTGCCCAGACTCCTCTGAGCAGCCCTATCCTCCAGCACCGCTGCCGAATCTGACCTATGAATCCTCCACATATTTCTCTCCATTAGATGGATGCTAAAACAGACCGTAAGGAAAAGGTGCACCTGAGGGATGAAGGCTGCCTTTGATAGGTATTGCAGTATTGCAGACTGGGCAACGCATATCTTTTGTCAAATTCCAACGTGTAATCTCGAAACTGTACCTTTTAATCAGGAGTTCGTGACAATTTGGGCAGTATGTGCTTTCTGCTGGATGACCCGGCGCATTTCCGATGTAAGTGTAGCTTAACCCCGCTTCTTTTGAGGTCATGTAAGCTTTCTCCATAGTTTCCATCGAGGTAGCAGGTGTAGTCGTCATTTTATAGTCAGGATGGAACCGCAATAGGTGAAAAGGGGTGCTTTTCCCTAGATAGTCTTTGATCCAAATTGCCAGGGCTTTTATTCTCTCTAGGGAGTCCCCAATTTTCGGAATAACTAGATTNNGGGTCTCCACCGCCTTTGAAGTCAACAGTTACTGCATCTAGATAAGGTGCAATTGTCCGCACGGCTTCTGGCGTCATGTACCCATTCGTCACGAAGGTATTGAAAAACCCAACTTGGCGCGCGACCTTGGCGGTCTCGTAGGCATATTCCATGTAAATTGTCGGTTCGGTGTAGGTGTAGCTTATCCCTTGGCAATTCCTTTCCCTTGCCGCCTTCACTACATCACCTGGGGGAAAGTTGCGACCAGCAACTTCTTTGTCTTGGCTTATCATCCAGTTATCACAGAATTCACAGCGAAAATTGCACCCCGCTGCTGCAACAGACATTACTAGTGCTCCAGGGTTAAAGTGTGAAAGCGGTTTCTTGCTTATCGGGTCGACTGCAGCGGACACAGCTTTCCCATAGTTTAAGGTGTAGAGTGCCCCACCATCGTTTTTTCGGACAAGGCAAAAGCCTGTCGAACCATCGCTGATTTGGCAACGACGCGCACATAGATGGCAATTGACTTTCTTGGCTTCTTGTTTCGTGTATAACATAGCTTCATGCAAGGGTAGCTCAACCTTCCCTTGGTTGGCAACTGTGATTAGCAAAAGATTATTGGAGGTTTTGCTTAAAAAACCATTAGCTAAGGTTCAATTTCGTGGTGAAAACATGTCGTTTCTCCCGTGTGGCAAGCGGGACCTTTCTGCTCCACGACGTAGAGTAGTGTGTCATAGTCGCAATCGGTGGCAATCCGTTTTATAAGCTGCGTATTCCCTGAGGATTCGCCTTTCTTCCACAGTCTCTTGCGCGACCTACTCCAGTAATGTGCAAATCCTGTGCTAAGCGTCTTCTCCAGCGCTTCCCGACTTGCGTAAGCCAACATTAGAATCATTTTGGATTCAGCGTCTTGTACGATAACAGGGATAAGCCCATCGCCCTTCGTCCAATCAAGCGTGTTCAGGAGATCTTTTCTAGTTGTCATCTGACTATCACCCCCATCTTCCGCAGGTGATTCTTAATCACANNCCGTCTTCTGTGCCATCTCGATCCATTGAGGTCAGAAGGAACTCGCCTGCCCCAAGCGCTTGAGCTTGAAGAGCCCACTGAATTGCGTCGATACCAGTCGACCTTCTCCCACCATAAGTATAAACTTCAAACCAAACTTTGCCATCGCGGGTATCCACTGCCGTTTTAGCTGGTAGCAGGTTATAGTTTCGCTTGGCATCTATGGCAACGACTACACACTGCTGTCCGAAGACGCCTGCGAGTTTTGTAATCAGAGTTGGATTTTCAACCGCTGCGGTGTTTACTGAGACTTTGTCGGCGCCGCTGCACAAAACAAGTCTAGCATCCGCCACATTTCGAATGCCACCGCCAACAGTGAACGGTATGTTAATCGCTCTCGCCACACCTTCCACCACAGCCCGGAGTATTTCTCGGTTGTCTGATGATGCTGTTATATCTAGAAAAACCAGCTCGTCGGCACCAGCGTCTGAGTAGCGTTTTGCCAGCTCCACTGGATCACCTGCCTGCTTCAGCTGCAAGAAATTGATACCTTTGACAACCTGACCGCCTGTAACATCTAGGCAGGGAATTATTCGTTTAGCAAGTGGCACTTGCCTTATTCAGCCTCCACGGCATCTAATGCTTCTCTCAATGTGAATCTACCTTCATAGAGCGCCTTGCCAACAACAACACCATCAACGCCGATTTCCTTTAGAGCGATCAAATCCGCCACCCTGCCAATTCCTCCGGCAGCAATGATGTCAATTCCTGGATATCGGCAGGCTTTTCTGAGTGTTTCGAGATCTGGACCCGAAAGCATTCCGTCTTTAGCTATTGAAGTAATGAGGAAACACCTCACCCCGATGGAAGCAAATCTTTCCAATGCCTCAGATAGTATGGAAGTGGTTTCGGTCTTCCAGCCGTCTACCATTACCTTTCCATCTTTGTTGTCCAAAGCGACGATTAGTTTGGCATAGCCAAATCGTTCTTGAAGTGTGGGTATTACTTCAGGTTTACTGAATGCCAGTGAGCCAAGAATAACATAATCGATTCCGAGGTTAGCTAGCTGCTCTATAATGTTTACTGTTCGGATACCACCTCCAATCTGAATTGGTACACCCGTTGCTTTTGATACCTCTGCAATCACTGCCATGTTGTCACCTCTGCTGAAGGCTGCGTCTAGGTCGATTATGTGCAGTCTCTTTGCACCTTGAGATTTCCACCTCATTGCCACTTGAACAGGTGATCCCCATTGATCGTATACTTTAGCCGTGTCAGGTTCGCCGCGGCGCAAGCGAACAACCTTTCCATTCATCAAGTCAATAGCAGGGATGACTTTCATTGTTTTTCACTTTGCAACGATTCCCGCGAAATTCTCTAGTATTGTCAGTCCTGTTTCTCCTGATTTTTCTGGGTGAAACTGAGTGCCAAAAACGTTTTTGCTTGCTATTGTGGAAGCAAAGGCTTTGCCATAGTCGGTTTCTGTGCGAATAAGCTCCCTATCAAGTGGCACGGGATACAAGGAGTGGACAAAGTAGACATAGGAATCATTAGATACGTTTTCAAGAATTTCACTCTCCTTGACGATTCTAAGCGTATTCCATCCCATGTGTGGCACCTTAACAGTTGCAGGTAGTTTGACTGTGTTGCCTTCAAAGAGAGATAGCCCAGTTCCAGGGCCTTCTTCACTTTCTTGAAAAAACAGCTGTAAACCCAAGCATATGCCCAACAGGGGGATGCCGTTCTTTACTCTTTCCGTGATTAATTGTCTTGCAGTGTTAAGCTTCTCTATGGCTGCTGAGAAGTTGCCGACACCTGGCAATACTATTGCGTCAGCGTCGCCCAATTGTTGTGAGGTCGATGCGATTCTTGCCTGCAGTCCCACTTTCTCCAAGGCTACTTTCAGGCTAAGCAGGTTCCCAACGCCGTAGTCAAAGATTACGACCTCTGGCATCAGATTACTCCCTTTGAACTTGGCACGCCTTTCCTGCGCGGATCAGGTGATGTTGCCTGTCTTAACGAGAGCGCCAGAGCTTTGACTGCCGCTTCGGTTTTGTGGTGATCGTTGCTCCCGTGTTGTATGAATATATGTACGTTTGCCATTAGAGATGTTGCGAGACTCTGGAAGTAGTGGTTAATGTCTTCCGTTGCCATGTCTTCGACTTTCTTGCCTTTGAGCTTAAGATCTATTTTGAAATAGGGTCTTTTGACCAGGTCTACCGCTGCGAATGCCAGGGAACAGTCCATTGGAGCGGAAGCATACCCGAACCGAGCTATACCTTCCCTATTTCCCAATGCTTTGCTCAGTGCTTCACCTAGGCAAATTGCTAGATCTTCGACAGCGTGATGTTTCATATCGCCCTTGACTGAAGTTCTTATGTCTATGAGACTGTGGGTTGCTAGTGAAGTGAGCATATGATCCAGGAAAGAGATTCCAGTGTCTATAGTTGCTTTTCCCTCTCCATCAAGGTCAACTTTCACTTTAACCTCTGTCTCTCGGGTTTTTCTGTATACTTCTCCTGTTCTCATCCTATTTCACCTTAAAGAATATTGCAAAGCTCTTAGGAGTCTGCCGTTCATCTCCGGAGTCCCGACCGTGGATCTGAGGCAGTTCTCATGCTGCAATAATTTTCCCAGCTTTTTTATTATAATACCTTCTCGAATGAGGCTGTTGTAAATGTGGTCAGAGGATTTGGCTGCCTTGAAGAGTACGAAGTTTGTTTTTGAATCGAAAGCCTCCAATCCTCCTATATCATTCAATTCTGTTATCAGGCACGCACGCTCAGCTTTCAGTTCGTTAATGGATTTCATGACAAGCTCCAAATTCTCCAGGAGTTTCCTTCCCATGCTTAGAGAGACAACATTCACTGAGTATGGCGTAGGTAGCTTGTCAACAGTCTTTGCCAGACCAGGGTTTGCTATAGCATATCCTAGTCTGAGCCCTGCCAGTCCGAAGGACTTTGAGAAAGTTCGCAAGACAATCAAATTTTCATATTTGTGTATGAGGGGAACTATAGAAAAGTCAGCATACTCCGCATATGCTTCATCAACGAGCACAATACCTGGGAAAATCTCCGTCAAGGATTCGATCGCTTCGAGGCTCAACTGGTTAGCAGTGGGGTTATTTGGTGAGCAAAGGTAGAGGAGCTTGCTATCAGACGAAAAGACTGAACGCATTGCTTTCATGTCTAATGTGAAGTCTTCCTTCAGCGGAACAACATCTAGGTCGGCACCACAATATTTTACGCAATACTTGAAAATAGAGAATGTAGGTGTGAATGTAACGGCACGATTTCCTTTTTCAAGAAAAATTCGAATAACCCTATCCATCACTTCATCACTAGAGTTTCCGAGGGCTATGGATTCCTCAGNNAATTGAGCTTCAAGATCTCATTTGGCTGAAGACCATATTTCGCGGCAATGCTCTCATTTGTTTTTTCGGCGCCGTAGCTCTCTAGCCCACGGATATGCTCGATTTTCGAGTCCAGCCATGCCTTACATTTTGTGTTCATCTTCGAACCTCGCTTCAACGGCCTTGTAGTGGTTAGGAAGGTTCTCCACTTTAGTCAGAACTCGAACATGGTTTCTAAATTCAAGCAAGCCTTCCCTCGAGCACTCAACTACACTGACTCTTCTAGCGAAGTCAAGAGCTGACAAACCTGAGAAGACACGGGCAAAGCCTCCCGTGGGCAAAACATGATTTGTTCCTGTACCGTAGTCACTAAGAGAAACGGGGCTGTAGGGACCAATTAAAATCAAGCCAGATGATGTGATTTTGTCAGCAATTTCCATGGGATAGCGTGTGAGTACCTCTAGGTGTTCTGGTGCAAAAGTATTTGCTAGCATCACCATTTCATCGGTAGTTTCGCAGGAAATGACGAAGCCATTCCGAGATAGAGCATTGATTATGGTTGTTGCCCGTTCAGCTTCAGAGACCAATTTGCCCAACCAATCAACGACCTTAGCAGCTATGTTCTTCGAGGTTGTAATAACTCCAGCGACGCTGTCCTCGCTATGTTCTGCTTGAGAAATCATGTCAGCAGCAATGAATTTTGGGTTTGCGCTATCGTCTGCCAGCACAAGTATCTCGCTTGGTCCCGCAGGCATGTCGATCGCAATATCTTTCGACACCAACATCTTAGCAACTGTAACGTATTTGTTTCCTGGACCGACGATCTTTCTCACTGATTTAATCGATTCCGTTCCATAAGCCAGCGCTGCTATAGCCTGCGCTCCACCGACCTTGAATATCTCGTCCACACCACATATGTCTGCCGCAACCAACACCAATGAATTGATTTCACCCTCTGCATTTGGAGGCGAGCAAACAACTACTCTTGGGACCCCAGCGACCTTTGCTGGTGTCGCGGTCATAACAACAGTTGTAGGATAGGCTGCTTGACCACCAGGAATGTAGCATCCGGCGCTATCGATGGGGGAAAGCATGTTTTGGACTGTCATCCCCTCCTCTGGAAAAGCTACCTCGATTTGTCTTAGTAGAGCTTTTTCAAGACAGGCAACTCTGCTTTTCAGCATCTTTATGGCACTAACTTGTTCCTCAGTGACAGCGAGATATGCTCTTTCAATCTCTTCTCTTGTTACCCTTAGGTTCTCAGAGGCAATATCTACTCTGTCAAATTCAGCAGTCAACTTGACTATCGCATTGTCACCTTCGTTTCGAACCATGCTAATGATGGCTGCAACTTTTTTCTCGAGGTTTTTGTTTTGTTCCTCCTGCGTTAGTAGAGTTCTCTTTGACCAATCAGCAGGAAGTTTCCCAGCGGTCCATATTCTCATTTCAAGTTTTGTTTGCATCTGCTTACTTTTCTCCTAGTAATTTCTTCTAAGGCTAGAACCTGCCGTGGTTCGTAAACGACTATTCCTTGAGCGAGTTCGCGTATCTTTGGCAGGAGCTCGATTAGGCAATCTCTCTCGATAATGGTGTTGACTGAAAACCAGCCCTCGTCAGCAAGGGGTGCTATGGTAGGGTTTTTCAAAGCAGGCAAAGATGTTAGTAGTTTTTGCAGGTTTGTCTTCTTCACGTTTACGAAAATGTGAATTCTCTTTGAGCCATCAACTACGCCCTTCAGAAGGGTCATGATATCATATATTTTCTCTTGTTTTTCAGTTGACTCTAGAGATTTCTTGTTTGCGATGAGTACGGCTGAAGATTGCATTATTGTTTCGACAATCTTCAGGTTATTTGCCTCAATTGTGGATCCGGTTTCCGTCACATCAATAATGCAATCGCTATTTTCCGGAGGTTTGGCCTCGGTTGCGCCAAAAGACAGGAAGATTTTTGCCCGCGGGTTTTCGCCTTTCTTCCACCAAGGAGTCACGATTGTTGGATCGATGGTGCCAAAGCGCTTCTCATACACAGGGCGCTTCTTGATATACTCTGACGCGATGTTCAAGTATTCTGTAGAAACCCGAAAGTTTTTGCCCTTGCTCCAAAGCGATTCCATTATATCCGATATGCTGCCTGTCTCGCTCAGCCCTTTGGGTACAGCTACAACCAGTCGAATCTTTCCGTATTCCAGATTTTCCAGGATTTCAACATCAGCACCTGTTTCTTTGATCCAATCTTGCCCAGTTATGCCAACGTCTTGCAGACCTTCGCTTACAAAAACTGGAATTTCCTGAGGGCGAAGTATTTTGAGTTCAATGTTCTGGTCGTTTATTGCTGGCCTATAGGTCCGTTCTTGCCCAGTGACTTTGTATCCGGAGCGCTGAAGAATTTCAAAAGTTGCCTTGGCTAATGAGCCGGCGGGAATCGCGAATTTTACTTTTTCCATTTTCTTTCACCTATTCGCCTAATTCTCTGACCATTATTTCGTCTAATTCGAGTTTGAACTGTCTTAAAAAAGACTTTGTCTTTCTGAGAGAATAGTTGAGGGGTGGTATTACATTTCGGTTCTACTAACGATTTGTCGCTGATGAATGCAATCGCCTTTCGTGAATGCGATTCCTCATATCCAACCACTAAAACGCATTTTAGCGTTTTTGTATCTAATAAATCTACCTTCCGCAACAATTTGCTATTCATTACTCTAGAGTGTTCCCTGGTTCTTTTAGGAGGAGTGTTTTGTTTTTATCTCGAAAACTAGTGGAGGCACGGCCGTTCTTGTTTCAAGCTTGATCTCAAGTATGCCCTCAAGAATTCCTTTCCAAACCTCGACATCGTTTATGAAGGGGTTCTTCAAAAGTATGTATTTATCTTTAATATAGAAATCGCCAAACCCTTGGATTCTGAGTCTGTGAAAGACTTTCTCCCAGTTGTGCTCGTTNNGGTTTAATCCCAGGTTCTTTTCCATCCCTGATTAATGAGTCGATGAAGTCTCGATCATCTTTTTCCAAGATAATTGTTGTTCTCTTCGGGTTATTATCTGTCCTTTTTACCATTTCATTGAGATGTTTTTCTTCCTCTGGGTGCATATTCAATATACTTACAGGCATATTTTATATGTTTTTTGCACTTTCTGAAGGAAGTCTTAATAGAAAAGGCTCGTTCTATAAAACTCGCCGATGAAGAATCCAAAAAGCTGAAACCGATGATGCACCCTGGGGTATCTGAGGCAAAACTTACGTAATGACCTTCTTCTTGATTAAATAAACTAGCAAAACGATGCCAACTGCGAACATGACAATGCCTACCGCTACTGAGATTAAGTAGGACATGTTGAGAGCGTTTAGAGCATATGTAAGATAGGTTGGACCAGCAAAAATCAAGGCAACTGCCACTATAGTTAGAAAGGACCTCCAGAACTTCGAGTTCAAGTCAAACTTGCCTATGCCACCGTTTTCTTCGTTTTTGTTTCTCATGCTTTGACCGCCAGATATCAAGGTTTGAATGATTTCTCTTGTGATCCGTCTTTTATTTCTTTTCCTAGGGTCTTCATGAGAAACTTGAATACTTGGTAGCCAGCTCCACGATCAGCCTTGAAGCCTGTTGTGGTGCCTAACAAGCATACACCTTCAAAACCGCGCTCTTTGGCGAGGGCAAGCGTTAGCCCGGTTCCGCCAACAATTCTGCCCTTGCTGTAGATCACGGCCCCTTTTTCCATAAACTCGGCTGCAAGCCTTGGCGAGGTTGCCGCGACATAGACTTGGGCTTTCTCCTCTGTGATTGGCACCCCACCCATTGTGACTATGAAGCGACAACCTTGCTTTTTGGCGAAACTCAGAATGTCACCACAAACCTCATAGTGTGCAAGAACATCTTCAAAAGAGGGTTGCGTCTCACCTGTCATGATTATGAGATTGTTTTTCTCCATTTGTGCAAAATAAAAATCGTATCGAGGTAGATGGCATATGCCTTTGGAACTAATCGAAACAAAATCAGGAAAAGAGGGGGAATAGAGCTCCGCGAAAGGCTTTGCCCCCGAAAACTTCGTTAACAAATGCGCCGCAATTCGACCGACATTACCGAATCCAGGTAGACCCTGAACTAGAATTGGATTCTNNCCAATCTAAAATGCTTTTGGCAATAGTTTGAAAAGAAACTATTAATATTCGACAAAGACTAAGAGAAAACGCTATTCCTGAATCGCAGCGGGGTGGGGTAGCCAGGATTAACCCGCTGGGCTCATAAGAAGCCACTCGGCTTCGGAGAAACCCAGAGATCAGTAGTTCAAATCTACTCCCCGCTACCACACCAATCTACTACTTGAAGTGCGATTTCTTATTCGGCTCACTCAACAATTGCTCGGTATTCAGCTTTGTAATCTGTCACAATGCGCAGTTTTCGCGCGCGAAAAGTCGCATCAAGCTGTGAATCACCAGTATCGGTCCTAAGAGTCTTAAGGCTACGCATTTTGCTATTCGTTGCGACAACAGTTATGTTTTCCAAACCAACTCGCCTAATTACTCTGGGACTTATCTGTTGGTTTCCTCTGCCGAATAGGAACCCTTGTCCTCCAATTGGCGTAACGACTATCTGCGCTGATCTTCTGCGTATTGCTTGCATAATTTGTGTCTCGTTCACATCATGAGCCACTATTCTCTTGTTGATGAAGACGTCGACCCCGAGGAGTGTCTTCTTTTCGTCTAACAAGTCGCCAATTGTACGAGTGGTGGTTCCTGGACCGATTATGTAGACCGTGTCAGGCTTCATTGTTTCAATAATGTAAACTGCGATGGCTGCTTGGTTGCGAAGCTCGCTGTCTGTGATGAGCGACGCCATCTTTGCCTCCTGAATGAGATGCGATTCGTAAGGCACCAGTAGATAGCCATAAAGCTCTGCTGACACCCGACCTGTTCTGAAGGCTTCTTCATCAATATCCATGACCTCTGCTTCGCGAAGTGAAAGCTCACCGGACAAGAAACGCGAAGTTATTTGTGCGGCTGCTTTTGGGTCAACGGCAAAAACCGCGCTATGCATTTTTACACCTGTGGGAACTCCGAGAACAGGAAGCTTGTTATCCGCAGCGTCCATAATGTCACGAGCGGTCCCATCCCCGCCACAGAAAACAAGAAGATCGGCTTTCCCGGCAACAATTTTTGCCGAAATTTCTTTGGTATCAGCAGATGAGGTTTCCGCTTTTTCCTCACCAACAACCGTGTATTTGAAACCACAGCTTTGTGCTTCTTGCTCGCCCATGAGTCCTGCCCCAACAACGAGGTGAATGTTTGAGGCAATTGAGTTAAGCTCGGAAAGGAAAGTTGTCGTCCTGACAGGAGCCAGGGGTTTCGCGCCAAGAGCAATTGCGTTCTTCAGTATTGCTTTACCGTCAGTCCCCTTAAGACCAACTGTTCCGCCCATTCCAGCTATGGGATTGACGACTAAACCAACAATCTTTTCAGGAGGGAAAACAGTTGAAACGGTTGATGTCTTGCTTTTCAGACTCAAAGCACCACCAAGCGGACCGTGTGTAGTCATTGAGGAGAAACAGGAATAAAGCTTCTTGGAAAAAATGAATGGGAGAGATCTCTCTCCCAGGTGCAGCACTCTACACAGTTTCGCAACTGATGTATTTCTTGTTTGTGTCTTTAAGCCAAGGATAGAGTCTGCTTAGTTTCTCCATTGATTCCGCGACTCTTTCCGCTGGGTATTCGTACGGTTGCAGTCTACCATTGAAGTATTCATCATATGCCTGCATGTCGAAGTATCCGTGACCACACAACACAAAGAGGATTGTCTTTTCCTCACCAGTCTCTTTACATCTCAATGCTTCGTCAATGGCGCCTTTGATCGCGTGAGCTGGTTCGGGCGCAGGAATTATTCCCTCGCTTTGGATGAAAAGTTTCGCAGCGTCAAAGACTTCTATCTGATTATACGCTCTTGTTTGCAACTGTTTCTCAGAAGCTAATATGCTTATGGTGGGTGCTATTCCGTGGTAACGAAGACCGCCAGCATGGATTGGAGCGGGGATGAAGTCATGCCCGAGGGTGTGCATCGGGACTAGAGGGGTTATTCTCGCTGTATCGCCATGGTCATAAACGTATTCGCCTCTAGTAACTTTTGGACAAGCGGTTGCTTCAGTAGCTACGAACTGCGTTTTTTTCGGTGCCTTTCCTGAGACTTTGTCATAGTAGAAGGGCCAGAAGAGTCCTGAGAAACTACTTCCACCGCCTATGCAGCCAAAGATTATGTCCGGATAGTCCCCTGCAATTTCTAATTGTTTCTTGGCTTCTAAACCCTCGACGGTTTGGTGCAACAGAACGTGGTTGAAGACGCTACCAATAGCGTAGTTGGCTTCTTTCTCGTTTACCAAGGCGTCTTCAACGGCTTCGCTTATGGCGATTCCCAAGCTTCCTTTGTTTTTTGGGTCTTCTTCTAGGATCTTCCTACCGCTAGCAGTTTGCTCGCTTGGGCTAGCGTATACATCAGCTCCGAAAGCATGCATCATCATTTTTCTGTAGGGCTTCTGGTCATAGCTTGCTCTAACCATGTAAACGGTGGCTTTTAGCCCAAACATCATGGTTGCAAAAGCCAAGGCTGATCCCCATTGTCCAGCACCGGTCTCTGTGGATAAGCGTTCAGTTCCTTCTTTCATATTGTAGTATGCTTGAGGAACAGCAGTGTTGGGTTTGTGGCTTCCTGCGGGACTGGTGCCCTCGTACTTGTAGTAGATTTTTGCAGGTGTTTTCAAAGCTCTCTCCAGTCCGATGGCTCTGAAGAGTGGAGTGGGTCTCCAAAGTCTGTAAACATCCCGAACTTCATCAGGAATGTCTATCCATCGATCTTTGCTCATTTCTTGACCGAGAATTGCCCTTGGGAATATCCTTGGGACAATTCCAGCGCCTGGCTCTTTAGTTTCTGGATCGATAAAGGGAGGAAGAGGCTTGGGCAGGTCGGGAGTGATGTTGTACCATTGTTTCGGTATCTCATCTTCGTTGAGAAGGATCTTTCTTGTTTCGTTCATTCTTATCGCTCCGTAAATTAGGTTGCAAACCATTCTCTGGTGTGTTATTTAAATCTTTTGTGTACAGATTTGTACTTAACTTTTCTTAACCGTGCGGCTGCGCACCAACATATTTATACATAAGTGAACAAAAACGTACGTTAAGGTTTGTGTCATGTGGAACAACATCAAGAAACGCTTTGAAAGCTATCCTGAACGCCTGAAAGTGGCAAAAGTCCTTGTGGAAAACGGGCTAAGCGCCAAGAACTGCAGAATATACCTTAACCAAATCGAAATTCCACCCGTGCGCGTCGCACGAGTCGCCGGAGTAGATAGGCGGACAGTAATCGAGACATTGAACATGATTAAAAGCGATCGCGATTTAAAACTCATATTTGGGGAAATGCGCTCGGCGGGGCATTCCCTGAAAGAGATTGCGAAACATCTTAACCTTGGCGTTGTCGAGATAACGCCTGTTGATGCAAGAACTCAGGGCATATTGGCGAGCTCAGCAATGATACTGACTAAGAGTGGGCTAAGTATAAGACAAGCGATCGTGGATGATCCTGAACTCTCTCCGGAACCTAAACTTTCCCTCATTGTTGACAAGAAGATCCCTGGAGAATTAATTCCGGAGCTTTTGAAAATAAATGGGATAGCAAAGATTTCAGTCTACTAATTCTTTTGCATAAACTCGAGTATCTTGCCTAATTTGACGTGGGCTTCTCGAAATGCTTATATTTCGAATCTGATCTCTCTTGTTCGCACTCAACGGAGGATCTTGATTTGTCATCTAATATGCCAGCAGGGGGAGTCCCTGTTCTCGTACTAAAAGAAGGGTCGAACCGATCTCGCGGCAGAGAAGCGCAGCACGCTAACATAACTGCCGCAAAAATTGTTGCGGAAAGCGTAAGAAGCGCGCTGGGTCCAAAAGGCATGGACAAAATGCTCGTAGATAATTTTGGAGATGTAACAATAACCAGCGATGGACGTACGATTCTGGATGAAATGGATATTCAGCACCCCGCAGCCAAGATGCTGGTGGAGGTTTCCAAAGCTCAGGACAACGAAGCTGGCGACGGAACTACATCAGCTGTCATAGTTGCTGGTGAGTTGTTGAATAAAGCCGAGGAACTGATAGAGAAGAATGTTCACCCAACAATAATAATCGATGGCTATAGAAAAGCTGCTGGAAAAGCGCTTGAGGTNNGAGGTCGCTGAGAAAGATGGAAAAGTCTGGAAAGTAGATGTAGATGACGTCAAAGTCGAGAAGAAAACCGGTGAATCTCTGACCGAAACCAGACTGATTAACGGCATTGTTTTAGATAAAGAGATTGTACATTCGGGAATGCCAAAACGGGTGGAAAACGCAAAGATCGCGCTGATTGACGCTGCTCTTGAGATTGAAAAAACCGAATTTGATTCTAAGATTAACATCGAAACCCCTGATCAGATCGAGGAGTTCCTCAAACAAGAAGAAGACATGCTGAGAGAAATGGCGGAGAACATCGCCAAGACAGGAGCAAAAGTTGTCATCTGTCAGAAGGGCATAGATGACATGGCACAACATTTCCTCGCCAAAAAAGGGGTAATCGCTGTTCGCAGAGCGAAGAAATCTGATATGGAGAAGTTGGCGAAAGCCACTGGCGGGAAGATTATTACAAAACTTGATAGCATTACTTCAGAAGACCTTGGATTCGCTGCCCTTGTGGAAGAACGGAAGATCGGCGATGACAAGATGACTTTCATAGAGGGTTGCAGGAATCCGCAGGCTGTCACTATTCTGATAAGAGGGGCAACAGAGCGGCTAACGTCTGAGACCGAACGGTCAGTTCACGATGCCCTGTGCGTTATAAAAGACACAATCGAAGAACCAAAGATCGTGGCTGGAGGTGCAGCTCCGGAAATTGAGATGGCAAGTGCAATTAGAAAGTACGGAGAAACTCTTCCGGGCAAGGAACAACTTGCGGTTTTGGTTTTTGCAGAAGCGCTCGAGACAATTGCTGTGGCACTGACTCAAAATGCAGGTTTGGAGCCAATCGATGTAATATCAGAGCTAAGATCAAAGCATGAACAAGGAGAAACATGGTATGGACTTGAAGCTAGAGAGGGAAAAACTCAGGACATGGCAAAAATTGGCGTGCTAGAGCCTATAATGGTCAAGAAACAGATAATCAAATCAGCAACCGAAGCTGCAATAATGATTCTAAAAATAGATGATGTTATAGCAGCGGGCAAGATGAAGACACCGCCCACCCCACCTGGAGGNNAAAGCCAGAATAGTTGGAGCTAGGTCGCTGCAAATTTCCATGGGCGCACCGATACTGATAGCGGCAGACGAGAGTTACTCTAGCCCAATTGACATTGGGATGAAGGAGCTGGAAGCGGGCATCCTGCCTATGACCATAAGGCGAACACTGCCTGATGGTACTTTCCAGGATATACCCTTGAAGTGGCTTCTCAAGAAAGCCTAAGCTTCTCTTCTGCCTCTCGGAGGGTTGCCTGAATTCGCCCCCAGTGGGCACCATGCCAATAGATTTGGCCGCATTTTGGGCAGAGCCAAAATTCCTCGTAATTATTGAAAGTGTTTTTCTCAATTTGGCGCGCTATTTTTTCTCTTGTGGTTGAACGAAGTTTATGGTTGCATTTCGGACAACGTGATGTCGCAAAATCAAACTTCAGCGGAATATTGAAGTTTTTGGATAGCTCCGCCAATCTTCCAGCATGTTCTTCGATTTCAATGTAGAATGCGTTCAGTCCGCTAGCTATTGAGCGTTGATATAACTCGAAGTCTCTGGTCAGGAGAACTCGGCGATCCTTTTTTGACAAGGAAGTGAGTTCTTCATCGCTGAGATTAGAGGAGTATTTGACGTCTTGACCTAGAATGCGAAGCCAACGCGTGAGTTTTCCTAGCATTCCGTCTGCTAGGAATTTCATACTTTCATCTCCGGAGTATAGTTCCGCTTCCAGGTTTGGCAAGGATTTCCTGGTCATCCATTATTAGCAATCCACTGACAAAAGTCTTGACTGGTCTTCCCTGAATCTCCAGTCCATTAAATGGAGAAAATTTTGCTTTTGAATGGAATTTAGAGGCATCAATCTTAAACTTGTGTTTTAAGTCCAGGGCCACCATATCTGCTTTCCAACCTCGTTCTATGAATCCTCTGCCCGTTATATGGAAGATCTCCGCAGGTTTCTCTGCCAACAACGTCACAAGCGTGTCAAGAGAAAGCTTTTGTTTTGCCACCATGTTCAACAGAATAGGAAGCGTAGTCTCCAATCCTGGGAAACCCACTTTTACATCCCAGATGCTTCGAGCTGATTTCTCTTCTGCAGTATGAGGAGCGTGATCTGACCCGATAATGTCGATTTGATTGCTTGAGACGATTTCTTGCAAGGCTTCTGCGTTTTGGCAGCTGCGAAGTGGGGGCATTACAGCAAGCATTGCGCCTATTCTCTCGAAGTCTGTTTGTGTTAGCAAGAGGTGATGAGGTGTAACTTCGCAGGTGACTTTCTGTCCAGATTGTTTTGCCGCGGTTATTCTCTTGAAGGATTCTTTGGTCGTGACGTGGCAAACGTGAAGGCGAGCTTTTGCTTCTGCGGATAGCCTCAGCACACGGTCGACTGCCTTTAATTCAGCTTGCTCCGAATGTGCTTGTAGAAATGCTTTCAAGTCATCACGTTTGGCCCGCTTCAGTGCTTGGGTGTTTGAATCTATTGTAGCTTTATCCTCGGCGTGAACAGCCAGAGGAAGCCCCGTTTTTGCTACCAACCTGAAAGCTTCCAGTAATAGTCTATCATCATTGGGATCTAGCCCACCAATTTGGTTGGCTAGGAAAAGTTTGAATGCAACGGCTCCTTGAGCTGCGATGTCTCTGATTTGTTTCAGATCGTCTGGAAACTCGGCGTAAAATGCAACATTGACAAGAGCTTTCTTTTCAGCAAGTCGCATGCGATTCTGCAAGGACGTTGGCGTGTTCGTTACAGGATCGTTGTTAGGCATATCCAATACGGTTGTTATGCCGCCTGCGGCTGCTGCGGCGGTTCCTGAGTAGAAATCCTCTTTGTAGGCTTTTTCCTCGTCGCGTAGATGAACGTGAGCATCTATTAGTCCTGGCAAGACCAAGAGGTTTTTCAGGTCCATTCTTTCGTCAGCCTTTGGCATCTGGGTTTCTTTGCCGAGCTTGAATATTTCGCCGTTTTCGATTGCTATGGCGCAGTCGACAATTTGCCGGTTATGATACGTTTTNNACAGGCAACTATTCTTCTGCTGTTTCTATCTCAATGCGACAATCTTCGCACAGGTTTTGACCGTCGACGTCCTTTAAACCCTCAGAATAGACCCCACATTGGTCGCAGTAGCCTTCCAGTGAGGTTTCTTCGGCCGCCGATGCTTCAGCGCTGCTAGCGCCTTCAATTCGCGTTCTTTCTTGGATAATCTCTATGAGTTCAGGCATAACATCTAAGATGTCTTTGCTTGACACTATTCCGACGAGGTTATTTTTGTAGATGACGGCGAGTCTTCTGATGTCTTTCTTGCGCATTCGCTTTGCTGCTTCAGTGACTGACGCGTCGGGTTCTATAGTCACCAAAGGAGAAGACATGAATTCCTTTGCTGCTGTCTCTTCAGATGGAAGGTTCTTGGCGAGGACCCTAGCCACAAGGTCTCTCTCAGTTACGATCCCAAGGGGCTTTTCCTCTTTGCTTGTTACTACTATGCAGCCTACTTTATTGTCAAGCATCAATTTGGCAACTTTGTTTGCAGAAGATTCTTCGCCTGTGATGACGACTGGGCTTGACATAACGTCTTTGACGACCATTCTTGTTCTTAATCCTATTTCAGACATAGCGTTTGTCACTTCACGAATTTTGTTGAAGCGCGGACTTTCAACAGTGAAAAGTGGTAATCGCACATTTAAGAGTTGCTTAGTCTAGCGGAATAGCAGATTAGCCAGATTTGTAAGTTTTATTAGCTTCTGAAGCCAAACAGGATTGCTCAGGTAATGCCCTTTGTTGAGGACAAATGTTGAGAGACTTGTGAAAATATCTGTGATGGGAGAAATTGTGAGCCCATTGATTAGTAAATCGATCTACAATATTACACCTTCTGGAGTTCCCTCTTTGCTGCCTGGAGTGGGAGGAATTGCTTACAACGTTAGAGTTGGCGACCCAGCGTGCGGTTGGGAGGCAGATCATGTTGAGCCAGGAGTCAGTATTGAGAATAAGGAGAACGATCCTCGATCCGGACAGGGAGCCAACGTTGCGTTAAATGTACTTTCATGTGTTGGCAACGAAGCGGTCGCCGTTACTGGCGATGCTAAGGGTGTGAAAGGCGTCGTCACAGGCAAACATGGTGGGATAGAGCATGTTCTAGTTGATTTTCAACCAGATGTCGTTGCGAAACTTGTTCTAGGTGACAAGGTGCTTGTTAAGGGATTTGGGGTAGGCTTGAAGCTTGAAGATTTTCCTGATGTAAAAATAATGAATATGGATCCCTCCTTCCTCGACGTTCTGGCACCGAAGCCCGCAGGGGAAAAGCTTCAGGTCCCTGTGACGCACCTTGTGCCTGCCTTGATAATGGGCGCGGGACTAGGCACGAATCAAACGTTCTCTGGAGACCACGATATTCAACTGTTCGATGAGAAAGTCATAGAGCAGTATGGGTTGGGGGAGCTGAGGTTGGGTGATTTAGTCGCCATTGTTGATGCGGATCATTGCTTCGGAAGGATTTATCGTCAAGGAGCTATGACGGTTGGAGTGGTTGTACATACTAACTGCGTAAGTGCAGGTCACGGACCGGGAGTTACAACGCTTATGACTTCAACTTCTGGAAAAATAATCCCCGAAATTGACCCAGGGGCAAACATTGCCAAGCTGCTGAAGTTGAGGGCAGATATATAAGGCAGAGCATTGAAGTATTGATGTTCAGCTCAAAATGAGGTTAAGATAGTTGCCGTTTAAGCGTAAGAGCAGAGGAAGGTCGAAGGGTAGCAAAGGTAGCAGTAGCCTCGTTCAATGCGCTAGCTGTGGGTCTATGGTGCCACGCGATAAGGCTAAGAAATCTACTCGCCGGGTCTCTTTCGTTGAACCGCAACTTGCAAAAGAGCTTAGACAGAAAGGCACATACCTAACCTCATGGTTTGACACAAAGTATTACTGCATTTCTTGCGCTGTGCACCGTGGAATTGTTAAGGTGCGAGCTGAAAGCGAAAGGCATACGAGGTATAGAAGAAAGCGCTATGCCTGATTCGCGGCTTTGGTTTCATTAAGTTTCTTGTAAGCGTAAATTCCTCTTTGTATTACAGTGGCATTTGTGAGTACAGCGAGCAGGGCAATTCCCAAATTTAGAGATGGAAGCCAGAAGAATCCAGCGATGCTTGCTGCAACGAGTACTAGCATTCGCTCAGCTCTTTCTGCTAATCCAATAGACTCCATTTTCACTCCCGCAGCTTCGGCTCTTGCCCGACTGTAGCTAACTAGTAACGATCCGAAAAGAGCAGCTAATCCCAAATACACATTGCATAGGCCCCCAACGATTATTCCGGAGAAAACGACGGCATCGGCGTACCTGTCTAATATCGAATCGAAAAAGCCACCGAATGGCGTTGCTTGATTGTGATTTCGGGCGATTATGCCGTCAAGGGCGTCGCAGAATCCAGAAGATAACAGAAAGAGTACTGCAATAAGGAGTAGCCAAGACCAATTGAGTGCTAATGCATATGCTGCAGCAGAAAAAAAGGAAAAAATAAGACCTATTATGCTGATCATGTTTGGAGTAAGCCCTAGGTCATGGGCCGCCTTAGCTTGGGAGGACAATATTTGTTGAACTTGCTTCTTCAGTTTGGTCAGCATTGAGTAGCTCGGCTATTTCGTATGATGATATCGGTATTTAAACGACACTAATTGGTGTTGGCAAGAAATATTACGTTGTTCGGGTTTGTTGGACCTTTTGTTTGTTCTAGAAGCCAGTCTATATCGGGTCTTTCCTCGAAGCTTATTAGGAAGACTTTTGTCTATTAGTGACCGGTAGCGTTCTGCCATCAAAAAGAGCCAAAAAGCAGCAACGTTACACAAAGACAAAAAGGAGTGAACAAAATGACAGAGAATGCAGACGTGATCTTCGTCGGAAACAAACCACCCATGAGCTATGTGCTGGCAATAATCACAAGTCTATCTTCCGGGAAATCCAATGCAATAACCCTGAAAGCACGAGGCCAAGCGATAACTACAGCCGTTGACGTGGCTGAGATAGCCCGGAACCGCTTCGTAAAAGACCTCAAAGTCACCAGCATAGCGATAGGGACCGCTGAGATGCCGCCCCGAGAGGGAGAAAACAAGAGCAGAATGGTTTCGACGATGGAAATTACGCTATCAAAGTAAAGTCCGAGAAACCAACCGATGCGGAACGATAGTACCCTTTAAATTTTCTTCTAATTTTTTAACCCGTTTGCATGTCTGAAAGATTAGTGATTTTCTAAACCGCCTCAGTTGGATTTGAGATAATTGAGGAAAAGCAAATCGCAAGACTAAATAGCCGATCTAAAGGTTAAGCTATACAATCAGTTTCCAAGTGAGCAAAATGCTGGATATCAGAGTCATACGGGAAAATCCTCAACTTGTCAGGGATAATTTGAACAAGAGGGGAAATCCTGAAAGCATCAAAATGCTTGAAGAGCTTGTTAAGCTAGATAGCAAGTGGAGGCAGGATTTAACAAACCTCAATGAGCTTCGGCACAAGAGGAAACTTGCCACTATTGAGATTGCCAAACTCAAGAAGACAACACAAGACGTTAGTAGCGAAATTTCTAAGGCGAAAGCAATCGACGTTGAAATTGAAGAAATAGAAAAAGAAGTGGCAGTCGCTGAGGAAAAGGAGAAGAACCTTCTCATGCAACTCCCGAACCTACTGCATGACTCTGTCCCAGTAGGCAAAGATGAAAATGAAAATGTTCAAGTGAAAACGTGGGGCAAGCCACCCACGTTCAAATTTCCCGTTAAGAACCACATTGATCTGAGTCTCGGCTTGGGCATAATCGATATTGAAAGAGCTGGAAAAGTCAGTGGTTCGAGATTTTACTATCTTCAGAGAGAAGCTGTCCTTTTAGACATGGCACTAATGAGTTTTGCCATGAAGGAAATGGTTAAGAGAGGATACAATCCAGTTGAACCACCTTATCTGATGCGGAGAGAAGCTTATGAAGGTGTCACGGCTTTGGGGGATTTTGAGGATGTTCTCTACAAAGTTGAGAATGAGGATTTGTACCTAATCGCAACTAGCGAACATCCGATGGCGGCGATGTTTCAAGGGGAAGTTCTCAAGGAGCAAGAGTTGCCTGTCAAACTNNAAACTTGGACTGCCTTATCGGGTTGTGAACGTGTGCACTGGCGATATTGGAACAGTAGCTGCCAAGAAATATGACATTGAAGCTTGGATGCCAGCCCAGAATGGTTACAGAGAGATCGTATCTTGTAGCAACTGCACAGACTATCAAGCTAGACGTTTGAATATACGCTATAGGGAGAAAGAAGGTGCCCCCACCAAAGGTTTTGTGCACACACTGAATTCGACAGCAATTGCCACGGGCAGAACCATGGTTGCCATTATGGAAAACAATCAGCAAGAGGACGGTGCAATAATGATTCCTGAGGTTTTGCGGGAATACATGGGCAATATTGACAAAATAAGGTCGAAACGGTAAACATTTTAATACCCCCTTGAGAATGTTTGCAGACGCTTGGAGGATCAACTTGTCCGCAAAATCTAAACACGTTCGCGATAAGTGGCGCGGAAAAGCATGGTACATGGTTGTCGCGCCTTCGTTCTTTGGGAACGTTGAGTTAGGCTCAGTTCCAGCAGAAGACCAAGAACGGCTTATCGGAAGAGTTGTTGAAGCAACTCTCTATGATATTACTCAAGATTTCTCTCACATGTACTTGAAGATGTTCTTCCAAGTCAGCGAGCTTGAAGGAAAGGTTGCTAAAACAATCTTCAAGGGTCACGAGTACTCTCGAGATTATCTGCGCAGCTTGGTGAGGCGGAGAACGACCAAAGTGGACGGTTTAATCAATCTGACCACAAAAGAGGGATACAAGCTTCGCATAGCTGTTTCCGCACTCACGTTGTCAAGAATCAAAACGTCTCAAGAGAAAATCATTCGCAATATAATGGAGAAAACCATCAGAGAGAAGTCTGCAGCTCTGACTCTTGACCAGTTTGTGCAGGAAATGGTGCTCGGCAAGATTGCCTCGGACATCTACAATGAAGCTAAGAAAGTTGCACCGCTAAGACATGTCGGAGTCAGGAAATCAAAACTAGTTGCCCAGCCAACACAGGCTGTTGTTCAGGCAGCCTAGTTTAAGACGACGCGCGCTGGAATTTCCTTCAATTTTGTTTCTGAAGTTTCGAGGAAACATTTGTTAAGTTGAATGATAAAGGAAAGAAGGGTCGGTCAGCTTGGCTGATAATGTTGGTGTTCATGAGAAGGGCAGTTTTACAATCTCTGATGTTTTGTCTAGCATTAGGAAGAAAGATTCTTCTAAAAAGGCTGGGGCAATCGCCATGTTCGTTGGTGTCGTGCGTGAGCAAACACTCGATGGGAAGAAAGTGGAGAAGATGACCATAGAGGCTTACGAGGAAAAAGCGAATGAGGTACTCGCTAAGATCAGCGAGGACTTGACTAAGAAAACAGGTATAGTTGACGTTCAGATTCACCACTTGCTTGGCGACTTTTTTGTAGGTGATGATCTTGTTTACGTTTCAGTTGCTGGTGCCCATAGGACAGAGGTTTTCTCGGTTCTTCAGGAGGCAGT
>DUHG01000154.1 GCA_013330975.1 Candidatus Bathyarchaeota archaeon | reverse complement strand
ATTGCCCGCAGGGAGCCATAACCATTATTGAGAGAGAAGCAGAAGACTTCAACGAAGAAGCTGTAAAACATCAAAAAAAGAAAACTGAGCCAAAAATAGAACAGCAGGTCATCTTTCAATGGCCGGTGAAACTCAATCTAGTTCCAATAAAGGCGCCTTTCTATGAAAAGGCTAACCTGTTGATCGCGGCCGATTGTGCAGCAGTTGCATGTGGAAGTTTCCGCGATTCGTTGATGGCAGGTAAGAGACCAATAATTGGTTGTCCAAAGTTTGACGACGCCAGAGCCTATGCGCAAAAGCTTGCAGAAATACTAAGGCAAAACAACATTACGGCAATAACGATTGCGCACATGGAAGTGCCCTGTTGTTCGGGGTTAAAGTGGGCTGTAGACAAGGCATTGGAAGCCTCTGGCAAGGAAATTCCAGTTAGGAGATATGAAATCAGTGTTAGCGGGGAGATAAATGAGCTATAAGAATGATAGGGTGAAGAACCCCGAGACTTTTCCGGGTATACGAGAGTATCTTTGACCAACGTTATCCTATGTAAAATGTCATGCATGCGGTGGCAACGTTGAGATCTGGAGCGACGAGGATGCCGGGGTCTGCACTGAATGCAGNNGCTTTTGGAACAGATAGGTTGGGGAAGACGCTTAATCCATTTCTTAGCTGAAGAATATTTATATTGTCGGTTCAGGCATGGATATATTAATTCTTAATACTGAAGACATTGGGAAGACACATGGAAGAGGAACCTCCACACTACAAATTCCTGAGAGCACTGATAAAAACCCGCGACAGTTGGGAATCAGACAAGCAATTTACGAAAATCTTCCAGAAACTCGAAAAAGGAAAGGACCTCAAGAGAGAAGAATTCGATCGAGTCTACGTCATGATTCGTGAAACGGCTCAGTACCACTGATTACTGCTTTTGCCCGAAATATTTTGGATTTACATCTTTCCGCACGGCGAAACTACTGACTTCAAATCTGATGAAAGAAAGCTCACGACCTCTTAAAAGCANNATTGGGTAGAATGCACATGACTCCCTCCTTCTAGCCCATATTCTATTAGATTTTATGAATTGGAAGTTCATTTTCTCAATTGCTGTAGCCTTCACATTTTGAGTTGTCTTTGAATTCGCTATTTTCTTATAGTGAAATATGCGAAGATAAGTTGGAATCCTTGATTCATCAAAGATATTACTTGTGATTGTTGCATGACAGTCACAAAATCTTATAGGGTAAAACCGTTTTCCTTCTATTGTAGATCGGCGGTTAGACTGAAAAGGAAATGGAGAAAAAGGCAGACGAGGGGCTCATAGGGCTCTGGTTTAGAATCACGATGGAGTAGCTGCTGTCTTGGTTCTTTCCTTTCTCCCTAAGGCTAGTACACCCAGAGCCTGGGCAACCCCTCGCCTCAGTTACTTATACAGTCACGCTGGGCTCACCACGCACATTTGTGGATTTCTTGTTTTCTCTTCTTTTGGCGTAAGGTTTGTTGAGTTGTGGATGATGACTTTTGGAAGTCATACTCTTCGTCTCATGTTGTTTTGAAAAGCCACTGTAGCATTAGAACAAAAGAATCTCAAGATGCCAGCTGTTCAGAGTTCTAGGTCATATGTCTGAAATCGTAATAGAAGAAGCTTCCATAAGGGTTTAAAAGATCGAGCTGTGCTAGCTCAAATGTGATGTTGCCGAATGCATAATGAGGACAGAGAACTTCTAGTGAAACTTGCACTACTCCAAACTGATGTGCACCTATACTCGAACGTCCTCATAGGGTTCATTGCACTGGCCTTCTCCGTAATTGTTGGTTTTGAGCAGGTGTATTTCGCCTATAGGTCTGAGTTGTTTTTGCTACCGATCTTCCTGATGCCAGCAGTGCTCCTATTCGTAGTCGCTTTTCTTGTGAATAAAATTGACCAGAAGAAGAAAGAGATTAAAAGATTGAAAAAAGAGTACGTCTGGTAGAACCCGACGGCAAATCTTAACGGTTCATCAGACCCCTCTGAGTTACACCACACAAGAAACACCAATACCTACACAAACCAATATGCATCAGTATCCAATCTCAGACAATTCAGCCTCAATTTCTCAACCAAGATCGTGACAAGTTTTATCTTCTGAAAAGACCAATGTGTTTCAGGGGAGGGCTTTGCCTGGTAACAATCGGCATCATAGGCAAGACCAACACTGGAAAAACAACGCTTTTTAACGCAGCAACCCTTCTAAATGCCGAAATATCCAATTACCCATTCACAACAAAAGAGCCAAATGTAGGCACTGCTTACGTGTGTGATGCCTGTATCTGCAAGGAAATAGGCGTTAAAGACAACCCTTTGAACTCCACGTGCCTAGACGGCTGGCGTTATGTTCCGGTGAAAATCATCGATGTTCCAGGTCTGATCAAGGATTCGTGGAAAGGGCGCGGTTTGGGGAACCAGTTTCTTTCGGTTATAGGGGCTGCTGACGCGCTCGTTCACGTTGTGGATGCATCCGGTTCTATCGACGCCGAAGGCGAGATCACGACACCTGGAAGCGGCAATCCTCTGCAAGATGCCATCGACATTGAAATGGAGCTAACACATTGGCTTGCTAGTGTAATCGTCAACAACGGAGAACGCATTGTTCGAGAGGAAAACCGCTCGTCAAC
>DUHG01000056.1 GCA_013330975.1 Candidatus Bathyarchaeota archaeon | reverse complement strand
ACCTCCAGCCTTCAAATATCCTGATATAAAGGCTTCAGCGATCGATTTTGCATTAATTTTCGCTCTCATCGGAGACAAAAAATGCCCTGAATAGTACAAAAACTCTGCCACGTCCCAAGCCTTGTCGCCAGCAGTCGAGGCTTGCTCAAAGTCCAATAGATAGACTTTCCCTGCTGCGTCCACGATTACGTTTTCAGGCTTAGTGTCCCCCAACGTAACTTCTAGAGAGTGAACTCTAGCAAGTTTCTCGCCAACCTCAGTTATTACTGCAAATTCTTTCATAACCCCTCCTTTATTGCGTGGATCGGCTATTCTCTTAAGACCACTACTCAGATCTTCTCCTTCGATATATTCCATGAAAACAAGGCGCTGGCTGAGGTTAACATGCAAGACTCTGGGAACGTCAAATCCTTCCTTTCTGAGGAGCTCGCTCATCGCGATCTCTTTTTCGAGCCTTGAACGCCCTAGGACCGCGAATGTTTGGGCTCCTAGAGCCCAAACACTGAGGGGAAACCATTTGATTCCAGACCAGTCTTTAAACCGCTTTATTAGAACACGTTTCTTATTTCTTCTCGATATGGCTTCAACGAGATACACATCATTCAGTACGCCACCTATAGGCTTAAGCAGAATTTGGCCTTCTTCGTTGTTTAAAAGAACTTTTCGGGCAAAATCCTCAACCCCTCTTCGGTCTGCCAAAGAGACAAGACCGTTCGCAGTTGGGAGAAATATGTATTTCTGAGGGTCAACCAGAGGAATTGACTGTTCGTTCCTGTTGTTTAATTTCAGTCTTTGGAATCCAAACCCTTTTTCAGTGCTCTTTGAGAAGAAATTCAGCAGTTGAGGGAATAGTTCAAAAAAGGAGGTGAAAACTCTGCGAGGCGCATTTTTTGAAAGGTTAGTCAAGCGCACTCTGTTTACATCATTTTTTGAAATGAACTTCTTAGGTATCATGACATAGTTGTCGGATAAGATTACCTTTTTTTCGTTTTNNGCAAGATGCAAGGGGTGGAAAGACACGAATGCGGTTTAAAATTGCTTCATACATGAAATATTCGGGTTTTATTCTTAGGCGTTCAGCTAGTTCTGGAAAGCCAATTACAAGATTTTCTACAAGTTCTA
Source organism: Candidatus Bathyarchaeota archaeon (assembly GCA_013330975.1). GTDB lineage: Archaea > Thermoproteota > Bathyarchaeia > Bathyarchaeales > Bathycorpusculaceae > UBA11855 > UBA11855 sp11852u. Next base: position 2,996 of record DUHG01000056.1, on the reverse strand, counting down.
GGATGAGTCGCTTCTTGAGAACTGTCTCTTGGGCATCCAGATAGGTGTGTCCTACTAGAACGGTGTGGGGGAAAACTAATGTTCCTACGGAGGCTTCACCAAGAAATCCTCGTTCAATATCTCTTTCAAATACCCATTGATCAACGACAAAAACTACTGCGTTTCGTCCATCTAAAGCTTTTACATGTGTCATTAGCCTCGGTTGAAAATCAGGAATAACCATTATTACTTCTATAGTTCGTTTCCTATCTTTACTCTCCGCTAAGCAGTTGTCAAAAACACTGATTGCTGTAATTGGCATGGAGCCCATTATCTTCCTGCAATAACTCAAGATTTCTTGTTGCAGCTTATTTTGCGCCTTCAGGATTTTTTGAATTTGCATGTCACCTTAAGTAGTCTCGTTGTAGAATTGTGGTCCAAGGGATATATTTGGAGTGCCATACTATTTAGGACCTGCGGAAACGCTAGTCACTTTGCTTGCCAGTTTTTTGGACTCTGCATATTGGGATTTTGGCTTTTCGTCTCTAGTAGAAATTCTAATTTTCCGGAACGGAAGGAAAATTTATTCTTCTGCATATGACGCTCAACGAAATTTCGTGAAGCCCAAGAATTTATGTCCGTCATTTGTTAGATGATAGATTTTTCTTGATTGCCCCATTTCTTTTTGAAAATTCTTACTCATGATCTTTTTCCCATATGAGCCCAAAAACTGATAGCTTTTAATTTGAGCAAAATAGACGCAAAATGCTACCCTATCTCAATTATTATTTGATAGCCTCGTATTGGTTCCGCGCTCAAGAATACGGAATATCAAGTCTAGAAGACCCTTTATGAGGTTGGTTTGAAGTTCTTTTTGCGAATTAGCCCCTTTTAGCCTTTACTGTTTTTGTACTTGACGGTTTCTCTGTTGAACCCGTGTTAAATAGATACGTAAAGCAAATAAGTCAAAACGGAAAAAATGCTTGCTGCAGAGTGTAAATCGGAGTCAGAAAATGTCGGAAGCTTTTCGAAAAGAAATTGTACAACGGATCACCAAAAACCTGACTGACATTCAAATCTTGCGCCTGCTTCAGGCACAGCCTCTGTGGGGCTACAGAATCAAGAAAAGAGTGGAAACAGACGTAGGTCTGAGGCTCAGACATGGCACTCTATATCCCACGCTCAACTTGCTTGAAAAGAGAGGTTTCGTGACAAGCCAGAGACAACAAAAGGACGGAAGAGCTAGAAAGGTATACACTATAACCGAAGAGGGCAAGCAATATCTGGAAAGCTACTACAGCATAATCAGAGAGCACCTTGAGACGCCAAAAGGTATTTGACTGCTGATGAAGGTATTGCTTATTTCGAAATATTTCTTTCCATTTCCCCTGAGAAATAATCTCCAAATTAGGTAGTCGAATTTGAAATTCTTATCTTCAATTCACAATCCAATTATTGTTTTACTTCATGCTAGTTGTCCTAATGTAGAGCTGAGATTAAGAAACGCTTAACTGCTAAAGACTCAATAATAACAAAAGAGGAAAAGAGCCAACGTTGGGATTATTCAAAAAATCCAAGAAGCGAGGAACAGACAGCGCAGATGTGGAAAAACCCATAACTTCGTCATCGGAAAATCCTATACATTCAACTGATAAAATCTATCTTAAAGCCATGCCCCTCCGTGAGATATCTGACCTCAATTTAATTAGAAAAGAAATTGAAAAAGGGAATATTCTCATCCTTAGAATTACGCCCTTGGCAAGCAAAAGCATCGAAGACGTAAAACAAGCCGTCAGCGAGCTATATGACTTTGCTGAGGGGATAGGCGGTGACATTGCGCGTCTGGGAGAGGAACGTGTGGTCATTTGCCCACCAAAAGTCAGAATTTGGAGAGAGAAGAACACAGTTAAAAGCGAAGCTGTGCCTACAGCAGCCTGAAAGTCTCCAGTATAGCTGGGACTATTGCAGGNNCCTGAAAAGCCTTCGATTGACTCAACCTGCAATTTCACTTGTGCCACTCCCATCTTGCCGTCGTTATCCATTGTCGTCACTTCGCTAACCCCTTTCTGGACACGTTTTCCCATTGTACCTTCAATTTGATAGCTAACAAAAATTATGGTATTTCGTTCGTCAGCAGCCCAGCTCTTAAAGTATTCGATTACTGGTCCTCCTTCGAGCATGCCCGAAGTAGCTAGGACAATACAGGGTTCTCCTTCGATGATGCTTTGACGTACACTTGGATGCTCCACAATGGTGAAATAGTCTGATTGAAACGGGTTGACTTCNNATTATAAGCATTATTTCTTGTGCTCGTCCGACTGCGGGAACGGGAATGAGCACTTTTCCCCTTCTCTCCAAAGTAGCATTGATTACTTGTGTGAGTCTTTCTTCTGCTTCCGTTCTTGACGGCATGAAATCTTCAGGACCACCATATGTGCTTTCTGTTATTACCGTTTCAACTCTTGGGAACTCAGCAGTTGCAGCTTCCAGTAGCATTGTTTTGGCAAATTTGTAGTCGCCAGTGTACACTATATTGTGCAGCCCCTCACCGATATGTAAATGTGACATAGCTGAGCCCAGTATGTGACCCGAGTTATGCAGCGTCANNAGTGTCATGAGATTTGAAGTGGGAGCTGAACAATACACGGGACCGTCATAGCCATATTTGTAAAGAAAAGGTGCCAAACCGCAATGGTCTAAATGCGCATGACTTATGATTACTGCGTCTAGATTGTCAATCTGGAACTCCGGAGAGTCAAATCTTGGGAACGCTTCGAAGGGTCTCTGTGAACCAGGATTGATTCCGCAATCCAGTAATACGCTGCTCTCTCGCGTTTTGACCAAGAATGCTGAGCGTCCAACTTCCTGTGCGCCACCCAGCACAGTCATTCGTACGTCTCCAATTTCGAAAGTTCTTGGTCTAAAAATACGTTCTCCAATAGTGCGCAGAACTCTCTCACGTTCTTTGCTCTCTGAATGAAGATAGTGTCTCATGTTTGTTACAATCTTTGACTTGA
>DUHG01000106.1:7058-7219 GCA_013330975.1 Candidatus Bathyarchaeota archaeon | reverse complement strand
ATAGTTGCAGCTGCAAAAGCGAAGACGATTGCTGAGGGTCTATCGGGCGGAATAGAAAAAGATTCATTGACTTTTGAGATTGGAAAAGACTGTATCGATAGGATGCTGCTTGTTAAAGAGCCTGCGATTCGGCATGCGGTTTATCTTCTTTGGGCTCATGA
>DUHG01000106.1:0-7047 GCA_013330975.1 Candidatus Bathyarchaeota archaeon | reverse complement strand
ATTCCTCTGCCCTGATCGGTTTCTGCCACCACAACCTCCAGGGGATTTGCCGTTGCAGCGATAATACTGCAGACTTCAGGCACTTGCTTCACTTTGTCGAGCACGTTCAGTGGGTAGGCATTTCTGAGGTAGATCAGGAAGCTGTGTCCGCAAGAGAGCTGGAAAGCTTTTTCCGCGGCCAGCTTTCTCAATTCATCGTCGTTTCCCTCATGCCTAACTAGGCAGGGTCCCGAGGCCTCGCAGAAGCCTAACCCGAACTTTATGGTTGGTGCAGAGTTGACTAGGGCTTCGTAGAGGTCTTCGGCAGTTTTTATGAAATGTGCCATTCCGAGAATAAGGTTGCAGTCTTTTGGGGCGTCAATTTTGACTATTTTGAACTCAACCACTTCAATGTCTCCTCCAGAGAGTTATTTGTTGACGCTGCTTTTAGATTCTATCCTTCCAAGATAACGCGAATTNNTCTCTTTTTATCAATTCTTGCAGAATCGACAAGTGCCAATCAAAACCTAAATAACGAAGGAAAACCAAAGCCATTGAGCAAATAGAAGTTGGGCCGGTAGTTCAGTTGGTATGAACGCCTGACTTGCACTCAGGAGGTCTGGGGTTCAAATCCCCACCGGTCCATCTGAAAAACCACCGGACATTTTGGCAAGTCAGTTCTATTTGCGCTTTCTGAAGAGTTTGTTCCTTTCGAAATCGCATATGTACTCAAAGCCTACCTCGATGAGTTGACAGGCCTCTTGTTCTGAGTGTGCGACTTTCACCGTGAATTCATCGTCTTCGTTGAAATTGACAAGCTGCGTGTAGAGCAGGGTGCTGTTGATTGACTTGTGACCCAGGAGTTCTTTCACGTGGAGTATGTCCTTTGTTTTGTGATATTCAGTTGTAGCTTTCCAATGGCGAAAAGTGTGGAACGTTATTTGGAGTAATCTGGCATTTTTGAGTTTGGCTGCTATTCTCTTGCGTTGGCGAGAGAAATTCCTGATCCACATATCCGTGGCATGTGCAAAAGCATAGAGATTGTTTTTTGGCGTCTCATTGAGCATGCATACGAGTTTGTTTGATATTTTCAGGTTTCTCGGATTTCCCCCTTTTTCTGGCGTAACTCGAACAGAATTGTTTACAAGGTCAATTTCCGTCCATTTGAGCTGACAAGCTTCGCCAGCTCTCATGCCGGTTTCTTTCAGCATCTGAAGAAACGTTGCCATCTTCCTACTGCAGCCCGCTATTAGCTGATCTAGTTCTGCTTCAGTCGGAATAAAGGGCAGCAGTCTTATTTTTCTGTAAATTGGAGGCTTCCATGTTCTCCCTAGCATTTTTAGAAGGCTGTCGTATGCGTCTACTGCGTTTACCCTGCTGCTTACGCTCCACTTTTGTCTTGCTATGACCTCCTTGACCGACTCTTCATCGTTAAGGTTTGCACCAAGCGTTACCAACCGATTCAAGCGTTTCACTCGACTCTTGATTGTCGCAGGGGAATATCCTTGTTTGAGAAGACAGAAACTGAATTCTACAATTTTGCCTCTTGAATCTATAGCAGCATTTGTGGCTCCCGCAAGCCCATTTCTCAACGGATTTTCTGTTAAAGTCAAGTTTTTCGACCCTTCTTTGGAATCGCCTACTTGACAGTATAGAAATGAGGCAGAATCGGTATTTAAGAGCCTCTCAGGCTTCTGCTTTAGGGGTTTTGGCTCGCTGAAGCGGCGACCGCAGTTTCTGCAGAGGTAGCGCTGAAGCTTCATTCCTGAGCATGTGCGCCGGAAACCGTCTTTGAACGGACGGGTCGAGTTGCATTGCGGGCAACGGGGTCGAGGCGTAGAGCATCACCTGTTTTCAGCCTTCGCTGGCTTTGACTCAGAACCGCGTCAAGCTGCGCTGTGCTTTCGCGCCATCCCGAATCACTAATCTGTATTCTATATCAAGATTCAGGATTTGCAAGTTATAAGAAATGTGCATCAGCGATAAGTAACCAATATTCTCGTCTGACGCAACCGTTTTCCCATGCGGCGCATGGCGCAGTTGGACTCATCGGATACGGTTTTGAAGGTCAATTTCAGGAACGGGCAAGGCTTTGAGGGAAAATTACTCACATTTTTTCCTACCTAAGTGTATGGGAGAGGAAAGAGCTGTATGGAGTAATATGGGAAATTCTGTGAGTAATTTGAGTAATGCGAGTAATTTGTCAGGAGGCGCGCCTTAGATGGGCCGCAGGAGCCCCTTCGAGGCGGGGCTGTGGTTAGGCCCCGAAAAAGTATCGAGCCCCTGGCATGCCGAGGGAATTGCAGGCGCATTCATCCGCAAATTCTTCGAGATTTTTCCGAATTTAGCCCGTGCCCTTCCGGTTTGATGCTACGAGTTGTCCAAGCTTTTTGATTGTTGGACCCAAGCCCACGAGAAAATCAAAGAATTCCAGCCCAAACAAGATTTTTGATGCGGGCCGCTTCTATCGGTAGCCATGAGTCAAAAAGTCAAGCGATGGAACAACGCAAAAAGATATGTGAACATCCAGGAAGAGTTTGGATCTTTCAGCAAATATGCTTGGGTATTCGTGGGAGGGAAGCCTCTTGCTAACTCTTTCAAGAAGGTCGCAGACATACCCTCGAAAACGGAAATCTCCGAGAGAATGAGCAAAGATATGAAAAGAAGGAGCTTCCAATTTGTTGGACCGACAATCTGCTGCGCGTTCCTGCAAGCAACTGGATTAGTAAATGACCATCTTATTGACTTCTTCCGTCACGACGAAATTCAAAGAATGTGTTGATTGAGAGCGACTTAGAGGGGGTTCAATTGAGGCAACTCGTAATGAAGTATGCAGGTGACGGCATCGTTCATCACTTGGGTCTTCAGAACTGCAAAGGTGCCGTTCCGGTCCTTTCCGAGCTTGTAGCCAACGCTTGGGACGCAGACTCCAGCGAAGTTCATGTCAAAATCTCGCTCGGCGTACCAATCACGCTTGGCCAGACTATAGTAATCAAAGACAACGGTACTGGAATGAGTTACAATGACTGCGACACAAAATATCTGTTTATTTCTAAAAGCTGACTACAAAATGAAATTCCTACAGGAAGATAATCGCATGTGTCATTTTCGAATTAGAAAGCATTAAAGCCTAATCTCCAATTAGTGAAAATATGCGGTTTGAAATGTCCAAGATCAGAGCGATATTCTTTGATTTAGATAATACGCTGGTTGATTTTACTCAGATGAAGAGAGAATCATGCAGAGCAGCAGTGCAAGAAATGATCTCATTCGGATTGAAAATGAATGCGAACGAAGCATACGCCCTCCTAATGCAGACATACTCCAAACTTGGTTTGGAATCGGATATCGCTTTTACTCAATTCCTCAAGGATAACAATCAGTTTGACCACAAAATCCTCGCTGCAGCCATTAACAAGTATTTAGAGACGAAGAGGAATTTCGTGAAGCCTTATCCAAAAGTGAAACCGACTCTTCAAGAACTGAAGACAAGAAGACTTATGATGTCAATCGTGACTGATGCTCCGAAAACCAAAGCCTACCAGAGATTAATTCATATGGGAATAGACGAGTACTTTCACTTTGTCGTTGGATTTGAAGATACAGAATCCGAGAAGAGAGAGGGGCTACCTATGAAATTTGCCATCAAGAAACTCGATGAGGAATTTCCTAATTTGCCTAACTCTGAAGTACTAATGGTTGGGGATTCAATGGCGAGGGATGTAAATCCCGCTAAGCAATTGGGGCTCAGAACAGCCCTTGCGAAATATGGACAGCAACTGCAAGAAGAAACTGGGACACCAGACTATGTGTTAAATGAATTCTCGGATATCTTGAAAATCATCTGAAATTCTCGTCAACCGGATTGGCTAAGGCAACGTGGCGCAATTCAAATTGCGGTGATCGAATTTAGATCTGGGCAATCAATGTTACCCTTTGGTTTTTTAAGCAGTTTCGGCTTGAGGGCATAAATCGGAATCAACTTTGTGGTTTTATTGTTTCTGTGAGTTGCTGTATCTAATCTATGATAGCTCAATTAGGTTAAAAGTGGGAAATTAATCGGGAGAGACTTAGACTTTTGATGGCGACTCTTTGGTGGGGGTTGACACGCAGATTGCTCTCTTGAGAGGTTCTTCCCACAAGCCTTTCCGCCCCTTTTTGTCCTGTTCGATATATGCGGGGAACAGTCGATATACTCCAGGCTGTGGTAGCTTCTTCATTGGCAACTCCCAAATGTAGTTATTTCCGGGCAATATTTCTACTTTTTTTGTAGTCGTCTCAGCATAAGCTGGCTCTATTTCTCCTTCCTTCCTTACCTCCCATACGGTTCGGTTAGCATCAAAAGAGACAGATTTTTTTGGACAGAGATTGGTCACTGTGATTCTCACTTTATCGTTCTGTTGGCAATTGATTTGGTCAACCGACCAGTCCACAGACCTGTCCAGATTTGGTTGAAGCGAGAATTGGATTGCCGCAAGGGCAATGACTGCTATGAAGGTAAGAATCCCACTGCTTACTATCTGACGCAAGACACGAACTTTTCACACCTAAAATGGATTGATGAAAACCAACCCAAGCTGATAAAATCTTTGATGAACTTGGTGGTATGGGCAAAACATTGGTTTTTGTGGTGACTGTGTGTAGCAACAACATTTTAAATATATTACTAATCAATAGTGTCTACTGAAAGAGGGGTTATTATGACAAATAATATTGAATACAAACCCGGAACAGCATTCCCCGGAGTCATCGGCCGGACAGCTAAAGAGTCAACACCCGCGTGGCCAATGCCATTACGGGTCAAAGAAGGATCACCCAACGTTATCTTAGTGGTACTGGATGACGTTGGCTACGGTCAGATGTCAGCCTTCGGCGGGTTAGTCAACACACCAAACATAGATCGACTAGCCACGAACGGTTTACGATACACCAACATGCATACCACTGCCCTATGTTCGCCAACACGCTCCTGCATTATCACAGGACGCAACCACCATTCCAACGGTGTTGCAGCCATAATGGAGTTAGCAACCGGCTTTCCTGGCTATGATTGTCGTATGCCTTTTGAAAACGGGACCCTATCTGAAATCCTGCGCGCATACGGCTACAACACATTCTATATCGGAAAATGGCATCTTTCACCCCCTGAAGAGAGTACTCCAGCTGGACCCTATCATCGTTGGCCGCTTGGACGTGGCTTCGAGAGATTTTATGGATTTCTAGGAGGGGAGACCAATCAATGGTTCCCAGACCTGGTCTATGATAATCACTCGATCAAGCAGCCAAAAACGGTTGAGGAGGGCTACCACCTAGACGAAGATTTAGCNNGACATGGGGTGGGATGAATACAGAACAATCGTTTTTCAGCGCCAAAAGGAACTAGGAATTTTTCCGGCTGATGCTAAAATATCCCCAAGAGACCCTGATGTACCAGAATGGCAAAGTCTCAACAACGACCAGAAACAACTTTATGCCCGTTTCATGGAGGTCTTTGCGGGATATCTAGAACACTGCGACCACCAATTTGGGCGAGTTCTTGAAACTTTGGAGAACATTGGTGAATTAGAGAACACCCTTGTCATTATCACCTCCGACAATGGTGCGAGCTCTGAGGGAGGCGTAAGCGGGGCCTTCAACGAGATGAGCAGTTTCAATTCCCGATTTGAAAAATTTGAAGAANNTACAATCACTATCCTTGGGGCTGGTCGTGGGCCGGCAATACCCCCTTCAGACGTTGGAAGAAAGAGGTCTACCGGGGAGGGTGCACCGACAATGCAATTGTCTGTTGGCCAAAAGGAATTAAGGCGAGAGGCAAAAATCGCGGGCAGTACGCCCATGCCATTGACATTCTGCCAACCATCTTGGAAATAGTCGGTACCGAGCCGCCTCACAGTATCCGAGGTGTAACTCAGTCTCCAATCGAAGGCGTTAGCTTTGCCCATACCCTTGACAAGCCAGATGCTCCATCCAAACATCATACTCAATACTTCGAGATGTTTGGTTGCCGGGCGATTGATCACAATGGCTGGCGTGCCGTATGTGGATTCCCTGGCCCCAACTATGCTGAGGGCGCCAAAAAAGGACGTAAATTTGGCGATGAAATCACTCCTGAAATACTTGACGATCTGGATACCAACGGCTGGGAGCTGTATGAAATAGCTGAGGATCCAACCGAGACTCATAACTTGGCGGACAAGTATCCTGAGAAACTCCGCGAGATGATTGCTCTCTGGTATGTTGAGGCAGGCAAGCACAAAGTATTGCCAATAGATGGTAGCATATTCCAACGATTAGTTGCGGAACGCCCTCATTTGACCAAAGACCGCAAAAAGTACACCTTTTATCCAAAATTGTCAGTAGTTCCAATCGGGAGCACCCCAATGGTGTTCAACAGACCACACAGCATAACCGCGGAAGTGGAGATTCCAGTCGGTGGCGCAGAGGGTGTACTATTAGCGCAAGGTGGCGTCGCGGGGGGCTATGTGCTCTATGTGAAGGATAAGAAACTCCATTACATTCACAACTATCTGGGATTGAAGGAATACAAAGTCACTTCCAAAATAGAAGTACCGGAAGGCAAGGTCAAGTTGCGGTATGAATTCGAACCCACTGGCAAGCCCGAAGTACGCCAGGGCAAAGGCGCTCCAGGACGCGGACAGCTCTATATCGGGGACGTATTGGTGGGTAACACTGAGTTCCCCGTAACGGTGCCGATAACCTTTGGCATTGAGGGGTTGAGCTGTGGTTATGATTTTGGTGAAGCTGTTACGAGTGAATACCCTGCACCCTTCACTTTCACTGGCACAATCCATAAAGTGACATTAGACCTATCTGGCGATCTCATAAAAGATGACGAGGCAATTGTGCGTAAACTAATAGCACAACAGTAGAGTAGAACGGCGCGCGCTACCGACAAAAAAGAATATTCTAGAAGATTGGAGGCTACGTTTAATTATTGGTCTATTTGTCTAATGTTCGGTATATCAATAATAGCACAAATCCAAAAATAAATTGGGTTTGCAGGTGACATCTCCACTTGGCGGGGGGGTTCAAATCCCCACCGGTCCA
>DUHG01000058.1 GCA_013330975.1 Candidatus Bathyarchaeota archaeon | reverse complement strand
GCGTTGGTGTTTTTTGAACTGTTTCCATGCGGAAATGTTGGCACTGTATATATTTCTATAACGCCAGCCATGTCTTTCACTTTCTTCTGAACGAACTCCAGTGCTTGATTGCTGTCTTCTGCATTGATCCATAAGCCCACATCCCAGGCTCCAAATATGTTCATTGCATAGCGAAGATTTACACCGGGAAGCGGTGTATCTGGGAGGTTTCGGACGGCTCCAAGCGTGTCAAGGATCTTTCCAGAGTTTAGTTTCAGCAATACCAAATATTCATCCATAATGATTTGCCTCCAATTGTTGTTGAAAACGTAATTGATTTTTTGAACTTAACGTTATGAAATATTAATATTGACTACTGATCCCAAGCCTTGGGCAGGTGTCGGTCAAAAGAGATTTTGATACTGCCCCACATTATGAATGCCAAAAGTTGTTTAAACTCGTTTCGACCCTCGTGGCAGGCTAATCCCGCATGCAGTTGTTTCCAAAATCGGGTTTGTCATTCCTATCGAGAATCTTAGCTTTGACTAAATCTTGCTTTTCTAATATTCTCGCGCACTTCAGCAGTGATTTTATTCTTGGTCAAATTTCTGATCAAAATTACGTCATTCGGGTTAAGATTGAATGTGAGACTTATCTGAAATCTCTTCGCCACCAGGAAACTGCTAATGGCTCCGTCAAGCTTCCCATCTTCAAAATCGAGGTCTATCATGAAATGAAGGGTTCGCCTCAAAGCATCTTTGATCTCATCAAAACTCTCTGAGCTTATTGCTGCAGGAGTCTCATTAGACCACTCTTTCTTTTCCATATCGAAGTTACCAAATAGCGTGTAGCTTCTGCATATAATTTCGATTGTTTCTAAAATCGACATATTGCCAAATTATNNTTACAACTATTGATATGCTTTTAGACTGGGCCAAGATTTCAGCAAGATTAGCATTTTATGCTCTTTTGTGATACAAGCTTGAGCAGTTTCCCGATTTTATTCTCGTCTATTTCATCCAGCGAATGAAATTTGATGTGCCTCATCATATGCCCTTTGCCCTCAAAAAAGCTTTTTTCTTGGTCCGTTAGTCCTATTACTGAAAAGCCCATGTTCACATGATCCTTGAGGGCCACGACATAGAACCTGCCATTGTACCATGGTACGCCCATCCAAAGCTTTTCTTCAATTCCGGGCAGGGTTTTAAGGACTATGCTTCTCAGTCTCTCAACAATTTCTTTCTGGGGCGACTTTTGTTTTTCTAAATACCTCTCAACATCAGTGCTCAATCTCGGTCCCTCACCCCTTCTTATAGCAAGGCAGACAGGATAAGAGTTTGGATCGAACTGTGCTTCCCAAAATTTAAAGAAGTAGTCTCCAGGCATAGATGAGATCTTACTTCTGAAAGAGAGACTTTTCGGTTGATCAAGCGACTCGAATATCTCTGAGATGATCAAAAAAGTTCCTGCGTAATATTGGACGCTGAAAGAACTGTATATGTGTAGGTCAATGGCAAGGAAAACTATAAAACGACTACCTGATAACATAGTCTAACAATCAGCTAATCATTAGGGTGAATGAAATTTGAAAGGTATGGTTGCTTGGATACTCGGTTTCTTTTCTATATTCGCAGCGGCGAACGTGGTATATGCAACAAGTTTATGGTTCGAATTGGGGCCATCTGCTACCGTCGTGCTTAATCTGATTGGCTTCGAGTTTGGGATGCCGGTTTATGTTTACATGTTGATTTCTGTGTTTGCCACACTGGCCTTTCTTGGCGGAACGACTCACGCTTTGGTCAGCGAGTTATCAGTTGAGGATCAAATCAAAACTGTCAACGAAAAGGCAAATCGTCTGCAGGCAGGTCAAGAATCTCAGCAGAAAGTACTTGAAAGCGTTCAAGCTAGGGTTTTTCTGGTTGACGAAAGCCTAGAGCGCACTCGAAAAGAGTTGTCTAAAGGTATTGTTGACCAAGGTGATTCTATAAAACAGAATTTGGAACTGAATCATCAGTCCCANNTCATGCCGAAGGCACTGCTAACGAGCAAAAGCGACGTAGAGGACGTCAAAGGGATAGGGCCTCTCAAAGCGACTGAGCTGAAAGAAATTGGCATTGCTAGCGTAGGTGACCTTGTAATGGCGGATCCGAAAATTATAACCGAAAAAACTGGGGCTTCTGAAAACACAGTTGCAAAGTGGCAGGGTCGGGCACAACTTTCGTTGGTACCAGGGCTCAAAGACAAGGACATGTTCCTGCTGGAAGAACTGGACATAATTGACCGAAAGGGTCTTGCAGAACAGGAAACAATTGAACTTAGCAAGAAACTGAACGCTATTTTCAAGGTTAACCTCGCAAAAGGCAAGGTTGCAGAAGATGACAAGCCGACGATTGAAGAAATTGACTACTGGATAAAATTCGTAAAATCTTGAGNNTCCTTTTCTTAACTCCGGCTTTTTGGAATTCACATGTTAGCTAAATCTGTCCTTTTGTTCTGGATTTTGAGGTTTTGAGATTAAGAGCACGCTTAGGTCATTTTCATTTCATAATTTCCAATATGTTTTGCAGGATTGTGTTGGAAGTAACTGCGAGCCCTATTCCTTGTGATTCTTGGATTATGGCGTCCNNCCATTCCGATGACTTGTCCTTGATAGTTCATTAGAGGACCGCCTGAGTTTCCTGGGTTCAATGGCGCGGTTGTTTGGATCATGTTTGTCATTGTTGTTTGATCTACGATTATCGTTCGGTTTGTTGCGCTCACTATGCCTGTGCTCATTGAGCCTTCTAATCCATATGGGGTGCCAATTACTATGACTGGATCGCCAACCCTTAGGCTTGAGGAGTTGATGATAAGTAGTGGCTTGTATTCGCTTTGCGGTGCGG
>DUHG01000088.1 GCA_013330975.1 Candidatus Bathyarchaeota archaeon | reverse complement strand
CCAATAGCCATTTGTGCCCAATCCGCGGCTAGTGTACTGTATCATATCGCCAATTTGATATTTGCCGTGTGGAAATTTCTTGAAGAGGGGTCCCCTGAAAGGGGTTCCTAATCCCGGTATAATAAACTGCCCTCCGTGGGAGTGACCTGATAGTTGCAGACTAAAGCGCTTAGTTGCTGCGCTCTTCACTGCAAAATCCGGTTCGTGAGCCAACAGTATTGCTGGTCCCTCAGGAGGCGTTTTTTTCAAAACCACGTCCATGCGGTCCTTCTTCATCATTGCACTGTCAATTCCTGCGATAGTTAACACTGCACCATCTTTCCGGAGAGTGAATATGTCATTACTGATATCGTAGATGTTGCTTTCCTTCAGAATTTTGCGAACCCTCTGGACTCCTGACCAGTGATCATGGTTCCCCAAAACTGCAACGATCGCGTCATTAGCTTCAAGTCTCTTGAGTTGTGATATCATGTTCCCTTCAATTCTGTCATCAACAAGGTACGAGATGAAATCTCCAGTTATTGCGATTAGATCGGCTTCATTCTTGTTGATTATATCAACGATTCCTTTGAGACGATCCGACGAAATCCACTGGTCATAATGAATGTCGCTAATATGGACTATGCGATAGTTGTGAAAAACAGGCGGGAGATTTGGGATACCAATATCCAACTGTTCGACTTTGAAATTTTCTGGGTCAAATCTTCGCAAACCCATTTTGGACGCAAATTTTGACATTAAGATCTGAATTTTTTTGCGCAGAAGTGTGGCGAAGTCCTCTCTGGCTGCTTCGGAAGTGGATTTTTTCATGATGTCAGACAAAGTAATCGATTAAGTGTAGATAAAAGATATTTGCCTTTTTGGTTTTTGTGAGCCGCGTCACATTTTCTCTTTAATAATTAAGAATTTGGCTAATGAATGCCTGCTTCGTTCTGGTAACTAGAAAAGGCTAGACAGCTAGCTCAATCAGTTTTAGAAGGTTGTTGATCTCTATTGCTTTTGTCCCTGTTACCAGATTTGAGAGTTTCGGGTTAGCCTCCAAGCCTGCCGTGACAACGGTGTCACCCTGGTAAGACAATTTTACAGTTATGCCTTCATCTTTCAGTTCCGTAGCAATTTTCCTAAACTCTGTGAGCCTGCCTAAGACCGATTTTCCGTTCTCCCAAGTTCCAAGAGTGTCTTTCACGAATTCTTTNNCATTACCTATGAATGTTGATGCCTTCATGGTGCGCCTCGCCGTGGAGATTGCGAACTTACTTCTTCTCTGGCTTAGACTCTTTCTCGATTACGTATTGAACGTCTAAGACGATCGAACCGTTTAGTCTAGCTTTTACCCTGCTTACTTCTAAGGTAAGGTCTTGGAAGCTCAGTTTTATGTCTGATCCTTTTCCAGCGAGTTTGTCTATTACTTTAAGCATTGTATCAGCTAAATCATGTTCAGGTTTTGACATTTAAATCACACAATGCATCAGAGACTTGTTTGATATAAGTTTTTCTAGCAAGCAAGCACATTGCTATGCTAATGGTTTTGATATAAAAAAGATGCAAAACAATGAACGCCAACTAGCACCGACGCTATTGTTCATTTCTTTTTCGTCCAAATGTTGACAGCTTGCAGCATGTCTCATGTTTTATGTGACGAGCGATACTTAGGTTCGGAATGGTTCAAGCATTTTCGAAGTGATCTATAAACCCCGGAAAGCATCAACAATAGAATGCCCCTGCGATACGGCTTTCGGGTCGAATCAATTAAGTTACAAGAACTCAATGTTTGGGTGATTTGCCTATCAGGTCAAGGCTTAAAGTGCCCTTTCAAGGATCGCCAAGTTAAGTTTTGTGTTGGCGCATCCATTCTTGGTTAAGAAGACACCTTGTCCAGCTATGCCCAACTTCTTAAGAAGATGGCTAGCCATTTTGAGCTCATTTCCACAAGCCACGCCAACTACCCCTTGGTAGTTGTTGTCTTTCAGGATTTTTTCAGCGCAAGATCCCCCTGGGATGATGTAAACGTCGTATCCATTTTTCTTTCCGAGATTTGTGGCTTTGTTCACTATGCAGTTGTCATTACAGCTTTTGCATTTGTATGTGGGTACTTCCGGGTAAAAGTCAGCCATGCATCGCCTATCCATGTGCGCTCTTGCGCAGTGTGGAATGAGTATTGCTTTGTGTTGCGCTTTTTCGAATTGCTCTCTTTGGCTGCGATTTGCAATTTGAACTTCTATTAGATCCTCAACTAGTGTTATTGCCTCTGAGAGGTTCAGTCCCGTGGCTTCGTCGATCTTGAAGATTTTCACGAGCCTTTTTGCGTTGCTGCTGACGAGACTATGTAGTCCAGCGTTACAGGCTGCTTCGAGTATTCTGCCCAGTAGGTTCTGTGAGAGTTGTGTTAAATCGTAAATGAAGCTGTAAGGCAATTAGGTCTTGGCTCCCGTTGATTTCAGTTTTGCATTGCTTTGGTCCCTACAGGAAAACAGTCTGGAATTATAACTTATGTTATTCATATAGTTTGTTACCTGAACTAGACCTGCCATTCCAACTCTAAATTCTAACAAGCAACTGCTAGTCATATCTAACTCTATTGCAGCCCAGCATTTCTTCTTTTTTGTTGACTGGCAGTTCCCGTTTCGTTCAAGATCTGCTCAATCAATAAATATTCCAGCCTCGAGTAGCTTGTAGATCAGTCATCACTGATGTGTGGAGAGTTTGAAATCAAAGCTTCCAGGCAGGTCGCCTCCGTCGCTTGGCTTAATTTACATNNGATGAGAGTGAGCTGCCCTTCGTCTCCATTATAGTGCCTGCATACAACGAGGCCAAGGTACTCCCGCGGAACATCGAATCCATGATCGCCCTCGACTATCCCATGGACAGAATCGAGTTTCTTTATGTCTATGAGGCAAAGAGCAGTGACGAAACTGAAGCAATTATCAAGGGTTATGCCTCCAAGGACCCCCGGGTGGTTCCTATTAGGAGAGACTCTCTGAGAGGTGGGAAGGGTGCAGCTGCCAACGATGGTATCTTGCTCGCCAAGGGAGACGTGATAGGCAGCTTTGACGCTGACCATTCTCTGGAGCCCGATGCTGTGAAGAAGGCTGTTCGCGCCCTTAAGGGTGAAAACGTGGTTTGTGTCAGGGGGCGGTGTAGGACGATTAACAAAGGGGAGGGTTTGGTGTCGATGGTTGCTGGGATAGAGAGGGACATCTTTGACTCCATCGACATCTATTCGAGGCAGAGCCTGGGCGGTTTCACTTTCTTCAGCGGTGGTCATGCTTTCTTCAATCGGAGAGTCTTCGATACCTTGGGTATGTTCAACGAGGAGATCCTCACTGAGGACATCGATTACTCGCTGAAGATACACGACGCTGGTCTGAAGATCAGTGTCGACCCATCCATCGTGAGCTGGGAGGAGAGCCCATCAACCTTGGGGGCGTGGTGGAGTCAGAGGAGGCGTTGGACTAGGGGATGGATGCAATGCGCTAGGCTTTACCTTAAGCGTCTTGTGACCAACCGCGCCATCTCTTTAGTTAAGAAGTTGGATATAGCCTTCATGCTGGTGATGACAATCCTCCTCATACTGATGATACTGAACTACCCGCTCGTTGTCCTCAGCTGGGTTGGTCTATCCATGGCTTCACTTTATCCAGAGCCTGTTCTTTTCTTCTTCGGCGTTCTAATCGCACTTAGCCCTTTTGTGGCAGTCACAATAGTCCTTCTAAAAGACTCTCGGAAGGGGGAACCTTTTCGCTGGAGGGAAGTTCCGCTAACGCTTCTGATGTGGCCTTACCAGTTTCTCCAAATGGCNNCCAATGATCCTGCTGAATGGATAAGGAATATTTCTAGCATTAGTCTTGATGAAGCCAATTCTCTCATAGAGTCGCCTAGCGCGAGGATTTGTATCTGTAACCTCAAGTTTGACCTGAGAAAAACCTTTAGACCGAGCATAATCTATCGAAGCCTCAAGCAGTTTGCTGCCTATGCCCTTGCCTCGTTCTTTCTCAGATACAGCCAAAGCCTGAACATGAACTTGGCAAGGTGATGCTCTGCTGAAAATCATCACGAAATGGAAAATTAC
>DUHG01000064.1 GCA_013330975.1 Candidatus Bathyarchaeota archaeon | reverse complement strand
AAGTCTCTTGTCGTCGGAATCCTTATTTTTGTCTCCCTATACAATGTCATTTGGGGCTGTGTTTGTCTTTTATGATTGGAAAAGCAGAAAAGCTGCCTCCGGGTCAAAGACCGACCGAGCGGATTCTTAGATGGGGAATTGATCATCCGGGAATAGCCTCTGAAAATCCTCACATTAACATCGAAACTTACCAACTGACGATCGACGGAGAAGTCGATAATCCAGCTGTGCTGAGCTGGAATGAAGTCCTGAAGCTTCCGAAAACAGAATCAACGAGCGGTTTTCACTGTGTCGAAGGATGGAGTGTTCTCGATTGCCGATGGGAGGGTGTCCGTTTCACGGAGATAGAGAAGCTTGCTGGAGCCAGAGAAACCGCAAGAGCAGCCACTTTTGAGTGCGCGGACAATTATTCAACGTCGCTTTTTCTCTCCGAGCTCCGGCAAGAAGGTGTTCTTCTAGCTTATGCGCTTAACGGGGAGAAACTGGAGGAAGGTTTGGGTTTTCCTTTGCGGTTGATCGTGCCGAGTAAGTATGCATACAAGAGCGCTCTCTGGGTTACGAGAATTCGTTTTACGAAAGAGAAAGAACTGGGTTTTTGGGAGAGACGTGGGTATAGCGACACCGCTGACGTCTGGAAAAATGACCGCTTTTCGCGTTAGAAAGAATTAGGTCAGATACCCTCAGAAATTATTGGTTTTGATTCTGCCTATGGGTTCTACATTTCACTCATAATGTTTATTAAGTCTTATTATTCACTGTTTTTTGCTGGGTATCCTTGAAATGAGAAAGAATCCTAAGATCATTGACAATTCACAAACAGAATCACTTGGCGAGGAGAGAATAGTGATCTCAACAGACTGTGGTGGGGAGAGACCGTTATTGGAAAAAGAGGAAGCAGGCAAACCTCTCTACCTTAAAAGAGTCTAATCGGCAAATCATTTGCTCAATCTTGCAGAGATATCTAATTATTAGAGGAGTTTTCTTCAACACTTATCGTATCTGCTTTTCTGATATCGTTTTTATATTGCATCAATCTCCCTTTAAGAAGAGGAGCGTAAGATAACCCATTGGATTTCACGGAAGCCGGTATGGGACGAGTTTTTGTGCTCAGATTGCACGACGGTGAACGTCTTCCAGACGTGCTTGAGCAATTTGCTGCAGAAAAGAAAATTACGGGCGCACTCTGTTTCCTGGTCGGCGGCGCCAAAAAGCAAAGTCGCGTTGTGGTGGGTCCCAACAAGGGGGATGTTGCAGCTCCTGAAGCCATGGTTACGCTTCTCCGTGAGGCTCATGAAGTCTGTGGAGTAGGCACAATTTTTCTCAACGAAAAGAATGAGCCAAAACTCCATATGCACGCCAGCTTTGGCAGAAATGAGAATACTATCACTGGTTGCGTTCGAATGGGCGTTGATGTGTGGCGGATTGGTGAAGTGATCCTGCTTGAATTGACAAGAACAAACACCCTTAGGGTTAAGGATAAGGCTACGGGTTTTGAGTTTCTAGAGATTGAATGAGTTCTTTTGTCTAATGTGAGAAAGCAAATATCGTTATGGTTCGTGGAGAGTTGCCGACCCTATGTTCACAAGCAATCCTGCCAGTCTGAATGAGTTGGATATAGACGTCCATGGCAGTGAGGTTTGAATTGAAATATGGCAAATTGCCACCGTATTCATAAAGTAGCAGATATTTTACATTTTTTTCTTGGCAGATCATTGTCAGGGCGGTCATGTTGAAATCTGGCGTGAATGAATCAACTGGGAGCTCTGGATATTGGAGTATTTGGTTTGATCTTGGTTCGCTGGCTTGAAGATAGAATCTAACCATGTCCCCATTGTATAGATTAAATGGCGACAAAACGACAATCGATTCGTTTTCCTTCATATTCTGTATTGCGTAGTTTGTTGCTTCTTCGATTGGTATATGAATTTGATCCCTTGCTACCATCTGGTAAGCGTTGTAGCTACTGTACGCGATTGACGATATCGTGAGAATCACTAGCAGCACACTGGCAGCCTTCAAAAGGCGTTTTCTATTCAAACTTGTATTTTCCTTCTTCAACGCTTCAGAGATTTTTCTATAGGCAAAGAATACAAGACCTGCAGCGCTAATTGCGAGAACAGGAAATAACGGAGTCACATACCGCCACTGCTTGTTTGGAATCAACGTAAAAAAAACATAGACAACGACAAACCATATTAGAAGGAACTTGTCCTCGGTTTTTCTTCTCCAGGCAAACAAGCCCAGCCCTAATAAGCCCAGAAGGTAGATTGGCAGGGAGATTGGGTGAACTGGAATATCATTGAAAGGCCAGGTCATCTCAACTAGGTAGAAAATAGGTGCAGCAAACCTCCCACTATACTGTGCTCGGTCTTCGCCCCCCACCCGCATGGCATAGATTATTTCTCCAAAATCTATTGTTCCGCTACTCTGGTATAGAACCGCCACCCAAGGGACGACTACTGCAACTGCAATAATTGGAACCAGCAGGAATTTGGCATATTTCATACGCAACTTGTCCTTGAAAAGTAGCGGAATGCAAACCAACAGAACGATTCCTGCTACCACAATTTGATATTTTGCCAGAAAACCTATTCCGAGAGATAAGCAGCCTAGAACCAAGGATATGTCCTTTTTGGTTTTGATCCAAGTGAGAAAAAAGAACATGGAAAGTGAGAAGAAAAAAACTAGAGTTGTCTCCAACATGGCGGCTCTTGAAGCCCAGAAGAAACCTGGCATAGTCGCAAGCATAACACTCGAAAGCAATGCGATCTGGGGCCTATAAAATCGATTTGCGAATTCGAATACAACCCAGATTGAAGCGAT
>DUHG01000148.1 GCA_013330975.1 Candidatus Bathyarchaeota archaeon | reverse complement strand
TGCAAACAGATTTCGCATTCTTTACAAGAGGCTTCATATCTTTGGTAAAACCTTTGTCCTCAACCATTGCGCAGAGATGGTTCTCATGACCTGGGTGCGGTTGTGTTTTTGGCATATTTTAAACCTGAGCCTACATAAGTTGCGTGTGGATATAAGTTTTTGCGAATGCATGCATGCTTGAATCTGGGCAGGCGAATTTTAAGTTTTGTTTGATAGCAGCTTCGTATCGCTTCGGGTAGCATTCCTCTGCCGCTTACGGGAACACATTTGAATAGATGAGGAAATCATAGAAGGCATCTGTAGCGATAACCGAAATAAGCGACCTGAAAATGAGAAAACTCGCAAGTTTGCTCTTGGTCAGCCTCCTGATCATAAATATCACTCAATTCACTGTCTTCGCTTCAATCTCAGTCGGAGTAAAGGAGAGCGACTGGATACAATACAACGTAACTTACACAGGAACCCCGCCTGAAGGACATGGTGTTACTTGGGCAAAAATGGAAGTGTTCAAAGTTCAAGGCGCCGTAATCACAGTGAGGATAATTTCCAAGCTCTCCAACCAACAACAGGAAAACCGAACAATGGAACTGAATCTCGCAACAGGGCACCTCGTAGATGCTTTCATAATCCCTGCCGGACTGGAGACAGGCGAAACCTTTCTCGATGAAAACAAAGGTCTTGTCACAATCAATGGAACTATATTGAGGACCGTTGCGAGAAGAGAACGAACCGTTGTCTATGTCACCACTCCAGAGACAATAACTTACTGGGACAAAGAAACCGGAGTTGCAGTGGAAGGCTTTGCAACATTTACGAATTTCACAATGATTACGAAGACAGAGGAGACAAACATGTGGGATCACACAGCGGCAATCCAAGACAGAGTGATATGCCACACGCTTTTGGGTATAGCGCTTGCTGTCTCACTGGGGGTTCTAGCGTTTGTTGTTCTTCGCGGAAGAAAGTGAATAACATCCAGGCTTCCTTTCCTGGATTTGAAATTCTAATCAAAACGGAAGAGTCTATGATCTACAGAAAGCGATTCCAACCGATCAAGAGACTACAGTCCTTGGAGCCATTCAAGAAACTGTTTTTCGTTCAAACCGCATCCGAGTTTGCCGTCAAGCCTCTTTGATAAATTTCCTTGCTCGAAAAGAACCACTGTGGGGACTGATTCAATCGAGTATTCTTCCCAAAGAGAGCTGTCATAGTCATCAACCATAACATGGAGAACTTCGTCAAAACTATTCTTCTCAAGTCCTCTGTTAAAAGATGGCAGGAAGTTCTGACAAAAAGGGCACCAAGAAGAGAAAAACAGAGCCAGAACTTTCTTGTTCATGCACAGAATCTTCTCAAGTTCGTGCTTGCTGTCTATCCTTTTCATTTTATCTTTCTAAACGGCTCCAAGGGAGTTCTTAAACATGCCGATTCGTTTCTCAATAAGCGAGAACTACGATAGATATATGGATAGAAGAAGAGACTGTTATCACAAACTTGTCAAGAACGGTGAGGTGCTGAAAACGAAGAAAAGTTATAGACGCGGCTATCCTGTTGCAATGTTATTGGGATTTGAGGAACATAGCGTAGCCCTATGGAGCGTTTTCAGCAAAGTCGTTAAACCTCTACGCACTCTTCGTACGAATGGCAATCCAACAGATCCAAAGGCGCTTTACAACCTGTACGAGTGCACTATCGATGCCCTGAGACCTAGCTTCAAAGAGGGCGTAAGAAGTGTTATTCTTGTCTCTCCGCCAAAAACAAGCTACTCTAAGGATTTCAGGAATCACGTAGAAAAACACCATTCATGGCTAGTACATGGAACCTCCAAAACCGCTTTCGCAGAACTTGCTGGAAATGCGTGCACCATAGCCCACCTGACTTCGCTAACGCGAAATCCTGCTTTTCAGAAAATTGTTAATGAGACCACAACAGAGGAAAACACAAACCTAATTGAACTAATAGAAATAAAGCTCAATGTCACCGGTCCGAAGGATAACGTTCTCTATTCTCTTGAAGAGGCAGAAAGCTTGATGTTTCGCTCGAAAACAAACATTGAGCCCGAATATTTGCTGCTGACGGACAAATACCTAGCTGAAAACCCCAGAAAAGGGAGAATAAACAAGCTGCTCCAAATAGCTGCCAACAAGAAAATTAAAACAAGGATAGTAAAAGCAGATTCCGCTGCAGGCAAACGCCTCAGCCAATTGGGAGGTTTCGTTTGCATAGTCAAAGTTCTTTAGAGTCAAATTTCCATACCTTCTTCAACGAGATCTTCAACACGCACAGCTCCCGAATGCAAAGCGGTCGCCAATAAGACACCGCGCAACCCCAACTTCTCCAGCTCCAACAAATCATTAAGATCTCTCACTCCACCCCCAACAAACACATCAAAATCGAAACAGCGGAGCACATTCTTCAGAAAATCCTTATTCACGCCTTCACCGCTACCCACCCTTCCCAAGTCTAGTACAATAACCTGTCTAAGATCCATCTCGGCAAAGATTTTTAGCAAATCCATTATCTTAAATGATCCCAGGCTCCCGAGATTGCCAACCATTGCTCCATCCATCAAATCTAGGCTAACCACAACACGCTCTTTCCCGAAAGATTGAAGAGCTTCTTGGACAAAACCTATACTCGATAGAGTCTCCGTCCCAATTACTATTTTGGAAGCGTCAATCTGGAGCAACTTTCTGGCCAGCTCAAGGTCTGAGATACCTGCATCAACTGTCAACCGGATTTTACTTTCGTCCGAGATCTGCCTCAGTGATAAGAGACTCTGATTTCTGCTGCCCGTTATCGCATCAAGGTCAGCAACATACATCTCAGTAAAGCCAAGCTCTTCGAATGCAAGAGCTATATCCGCAGGATAAGAGGAAGCAGAAAGTATGCTCTTTAGAGGCTTGTATTCTCTCCGCTGACCTCTAACTGCATGAACTGCGATACCATCAAGTATGTCGAGCACAGGAATTATCTTAAACGCTTCGCACCCTTCTTGGTCATTAACGGTATGGGCTAAAAAGCCTTGTCTAAATGGAGATCCCCATAAGCAAAACATTTAAACGCCAAGGAAAATCGCATCAATATGAACCAAGAATGAAACTGCTGATAAGCCCAACTGATGAAGAAGAAGCGGCTGAAGCCATTGCTGGAGGAGCAGACATAATTGATGTTAAAAACCCAAAAGAAGGCGCTTTAGGAGCGAGCTTTCCATGGGTTATAAAACGCATCAAGGGAATTACGCCGTCCAACGTAGAACTCAGCTGCACACTTGGCGATGTGGCAAACCGCCCGGGAGCAACGACTTTGGCTGCGTTGGGCGCTGCAACAACTGGGGTTGATTACGTTAAGACTGGATTGCAAGGTGTAACCACTAAATCAGACGCTATCTATGTAATGCGAAATATTGCCGCCGCAATAAAAGACTACAATTCACATACTAAGGTCGTTGTTGTTGGGTATGCGGATGCCAAGAGGGTGGACTCGGTAGATCCGATGGAAATACCCGAAATCGCGCATAAAGCGAGACTAGACGTAGCGATGATCGATACGGCAATTAAAGATGGCAAAAACATCTTTGCTTTCTTGACAATGGATCAACTTGCCAAGTTTGTTGAAAATTCCCACAGATGTGGTTTAACTGCTGCGGTAGCAGGTTCGCTCAGAAAGGAAGACATGCCAGCCATAATCGCTCTGGGGGTAGATTTTGTCGGACTAAGAGGGGCTGCGTGCACAAAAAATGACAGAGTTAATGGACGACTTGAGAAGAACTTAGTCCGAGAACTCGCAGAAATGATACACAAGTCTTGACGCCTCAAAAGGCTGTAAGTGTAATCAGCAGCTAAACCATCTTGCACAAAAAGCTTTAAACCAAATGCCCTTTTCGATTCCGATAGGTACACGCTTGAAGATTCTCGTCTATGAGTACGTTTCAGGGGGAGGCTTAGCTGGAAAACCACTCAACCCAAGCATCCTTTGCGAAGGGTTTGGCATGCTCAAAACCCTTTCTGCTGATTTTCAAGCAGCTGGACATTCCGTAACAGTCTCTCTTGATTCCCGAATTTCACATTTCCAACCGCTGCTAAAGGCAGATCAAGTCGTGACTACCTATACCCTGGATCAAAGCA
>DUHG01000142.1 GCA_013330975.1 Candidatus Bathyarchaeota archaeon | reverse complement strand
GTGCGGGGGGTGGGATTTGAACTCCCAGTCGGCTGGACATATCGCCAGTTAGGTCGTTTCTTCGCAGCCTCTTCCCCCTCTTTCTTTTTTTCGCTGTCAGGCTTTCAGGAAAACCCAAAACTATCTTGTTGGAAGATGGGGATTCTAGGAAACCCGACCGTAGAAATTGACGAACTAGCCTGCCTCTCCTGGGAACGTAACGAACCTGCAGAAGGGAAGCCAAGCGGCCTGTTTTGGAATGTCTTTAACGGTCATATCCTCACCCAGGTAGTTGAAGCGAGCCTCGGGTCCACCGAGTTTGTCGACGACTCTGCCGATTGCGAATTCATCGGTGATCCAAGGCGCCCAAAGCAACAGAAGAAAAGCCACACCTACAACAGCTGTGACGGCAATGGCTGTCCTTCTCATTCCTGCATAGCCTCCGAGTATAGGTATCTACGCTGTTGGTTAATGTTTTTCGCTGGAACGTGTTCAGCCCGTCCCGAGGAACTCGGAATCGGAGGTTCCTTGTCTTGAGTGATTGCCAAGATGTGTTAGCTTTCGGCCGATTCGAGGATTTTTGGAGATTCTGTCTTTCGCGCTGCTGGAAATTTGAAACTGGTTGTGCGAAGTCCTGTGAGCATAGGAAAAGGCTGCATATGCCTCCCTTTGGCGATTCGTACCTGGGCAAGTTTGAAGGCGGAGTTTCTGCTTAGGCAGAGGTTTTGCGAGGCTTATGGCAGATCTGGTTGAAAATCAAAAAGCCTCGGCTTCTCAAAGCCGGAATCTGATCTGCAATTTTCGTGCTCCCAACCTTGAGGCGTTCTTGCGTTGGAAAGCCTATGTCCAGTGGGCTAAAGACAACGGCATGGACGTGTGCCACCTGACGCTTAGCCTGACTGATTCTTTCATGAAGGGCATAGAAGGCG
The DNA here is from genome assembly GCA_013330975.1 of Candidatus Bathyarchaeota archaeon. Lineage (GTDB taxonomy): Archaea > Thermoproteota > Bathyarchaeia > Bathyarchaeales > Bathycorpusculaceae > UBA11855 > UBA11855 sp11852u. The sequence goes on along the minus strand of DUHG01000142.1, from coordinate 6,794 downwards.
CGGCTCACGTTCGCAACGCTGAGCAAGTTGTGAATATTCAGCAAAACAATGTTTTCCAGTATCAGGTTTCGAAGCCTCGTCGGGAGCCTTACGAGTTGAGTTGTGTGAGATCCGAGTTCCAGAAAACAATCAGTAGTGTTCTTTTTGAGGCGTACGTTCTCAATAAGGCACGGGAGCTGACGCGGGAATTCAGTTATAGAGACTTTCTGGAGCTGAAACATGACGCTTTCCGCCGAATCGTACTGCGATTGAAGCGTAAAGGCAAAATCGTGGCTAATCCACAGCGCACCATGCCGAGATTCTACTTTTTGGCTGAGCGAGTCAGTGATTACGCTCTCGATCGGAGAACAATACAGTAAAACAATTGTTTACGCAGAACTGACCAGAGAAATGATATCGCTGGCTAAAGTTTTTGTGAGCAATCTCACTTGCGGAAAAGAGGCCCTAAAGGTTTAGGCTTATCTTTAGGGCTTCGTCAACTTCCAACATTTTATGTTCTGGCACATGACCAGCTTTCTTGGTGAGCCGAGATTTATCGACTGTTCTTATTTGGTTGAGCAGGACGATTGAGTCCGATGTTAGTCCTGTATCTCTAGCTGAGATGAAAACGTTTGTTGGATAGTTCTTCCTTGATAGATTGGTGGTTATGCAGGCAATAATGGTAACCGGACTATATTCGTTACCCATGTCGTTTTGAATTATCAATACTGGTCGGGTTTTGCCTTGTTCCGATCCTCTGACGGGGTCAAGGTCCGCCCAAAATATGTCTCCTCTATGCATCGCATTTTTCGTCAAGTTCGCTTTCTACCTGCTCAAAATCTTGGGTGATTGCTAGGTCTTCGGCGCTGCTTTCTTGGTACCCTTTGATTAATGCGACCATGCTCTCTTGGGAGAGTTTGTTCTTGGGATACAGTCTGATAAACTCTTCTTTGGTTGTCCCAAGCCATTTCATAGCGGTGTCTGAGTCTATTTTGCGTTTTGCAAAAAGGCTCTTCACCATTTGCTCTTTTTTCTTTTCAAGGCGGGGAAACTCTGTTGAGTGCTTTTGGGTCTCGGGGATTGTCTTATACATGAAATAGAGGAGTTCATCAGCTGGCAGGTCGTTCAGCAACTGTTTTGCACAAACTAGCAGTTCGTATTCTTCTTCCCCTAAGATTTTCCTGAGATCTTTGGCTGCGTCTTCTCCTTCTCCCGTTAGGACAAAATAGTGATTTGTCTGATTGATGAGTTCATATTCCATTAATGTCTCTCGGTTTTCTTCCAGTTCATAGGAGACGCCTCCCAGCTTGAAGTTTGAAAAGTCAATTTCCTTTTTTTCTCGAAGATGCTCGTAATACCTGATGATTTTTTGAATGTGAAGCTTATCCATTTCCGTTTTTTGATTATTATCTTTTATAGATAATACAGTCAATAGCAGGGATCTTGCGGGTGAATCCAGACCGTAGTCTTCAATAAGGGTCAAATCTAGAACCTTCTCCGTTTTTCTAATCTGTCTGAGGATTGATTTAATTCTAGTGGTGGCAAAGGACGCAATTATAATATATCCTCCTGAGTTATTTGTGTAGCATGCAGTTGAGAGTAAGAGAAATCGATCGTGACGAGAGCTTGGGAATACTGAGGAAGTCCTTGTCGATTGATGGCTTTTGCTCGTTTGAGAGTCCTTCGAAAGGAATTAAGTTCATCCGGCCAGACTCTTTCTTGGAGACTAATTCTAGAGTAAATGAGATTGTGAAGAAAATCGATGAAGACGTTCTAGACTCTCTAGAGGAAGGCGCATCTTCCAGAATAGCTAGAGAGATCGGTGGAAGTTATAGGAAGGGCAGCTTGAACCTTGTCCTCTTTAACCTAACTGTAGATAGAGTTCCCAGCGAGAACAAGATAAGCACCCTTGCTCATCATCTCTATGCCTCCAGTCAGGCAACCATTTCCATGCCTACGGTCAGGTCTTCGCTGTTCAAGGAAGGCAGCAAGATAACCGAAAAGCGTGTCCAACAATATATTGCGATGATGCGGCTCATCATTGAGGAAATACGAACCGTGGGTAACTCAAAGATACTCATTGGGACAGTGCCCCTTTTGGCTCCCAAATACTCCCGGTCGATAGTGAATTTCTATCATGAGTATGGAATCAACGCCTTTTGTGTTGACGGAAACACGAGTGACCTCCTCACGCATGAGGCGGATTTCCGATCAATACTCTCTTCTATCAACAGCAGGACTCCTTTGAGCGAGACGCTCATACTTGCCAACAATCTTGGCTATCCTCAGTTTGAGCAAGAAGAAACGCGGGCGGACGATTTCTTGAGCATTTTCGCCTACATTGATGTATTGGGGGGGACTTTCAAAATAAGGGGGGTGCCAGTTGGTAAGCCCCGGTTGAAGCAGTTTTCGAGGCGACGCTATTCGTATAAAATATTGCCGCCCAACACTTGCGTCCCCAATGAACTTAAGAACACTAACCAACGCGAGCAGTTAGAAGAAGCTCACGCTGTTCAGAAGATAGTAGGCGAAGAAAGGATGGAGAAATATATCGAACAGAAGTCTAAGGTTGATGAAATAGCAATTAGTCGGCTCAAGTCCATAGCAGGGAAGATCAAGGTAGACTGATTTTGAACTCTAATTCTTGATGCGCCTATCGAGAATTACCGACAGGTCATGCAGATTGTGGCTATCTCGCAAGAGAGTTTCGCTTGACTATAATGCTTCGCGGAGTCTGGCTATTCCTTGTTCGATGTTTGAGTGATGGATGGCGAACACTCTGTATCCGAGCGCTCGCACCTTCCTGCGCTTTTCCTCGTCGTCTTTCTTTGTGTAATCCAGATCGTGTGCGGGTACTTTCGGCAATCACTCAGAAGATGTTGTTGTTCGGTCGAGAAAAAATCGTTGGCGCACAACAACCAATCAGCGTCAGGATGAAATCTCACTGGAAGTAGTAGTGGGGCCAGATTTTTCTTAGACCGCACTACAACAGCCAACACTTTGTAGTGGCAGCTTGGTAGTGGTTGACCAAAGCCTGCAGCACCGGACAACTACTTCCAGAATAGAGCTGGAAGTGAGCAGAGCGGCACTGAAAGAAGAAAAACACTGCGGCAACAATTGCTTTTCTTCTACCGAGACAACAGCCCAAGAAATCTGGTAGTAGTCGTCCCAGCCCCACAGTAGTGGACAACTACTTCCCGAGCTGTCTTTTTCTTGGTTGTTGTTGTTCGCGCATTTTGCTGAATAACAACTTCTCGAGCCAGCCGCATCCTGGTTGTTGTTGTGCCTAAGGGCCCTAACACAACAACTTCTCCGCTGAAACCATCAATCTTCCGGTGGTTGTTGTTACATCAAGTTTTTTTTCGCCTGTAACAACAACAGAGAAACCAGAAGGTTGTGGTTAACTGAAATTGCCAAACGACAAGCTCTTCGGAAAACGCAAGTAACACAATCCCCGAATGACCGGTGGGTTGAAAAATCAATGTTGAATGGACCGGAGGGGATTTGTTCCCTCACTAAAGGTGAGATTTCTCCCACACTCCCTCCTTTTTTGAAGAACCAAAGCCCAGTTGGGAAATATGCAGGTTTGCCAAAACAAACATGAGTTCTTAGAAAAGAAAAAAGAAAAGGAAAGACTCGGCTTCACTTTTACTTGCGCTTGTATTTCTTAAAGTAAACCACTAGACCTACAGCTACAATAGTTACTGTTACTAACGCAACTACAATCCACATCGTTGGAGACAGAGAGTCTGTTTTGTCAGGTGGGGTGGGTGACTCTGAAGCAAATTCTGCAATCCAAACTTCCTGGTCTGGGCTAACCAAATCGCCCTGTCCACCCGCAACCAAAAACCCACCATCTCGAGACGCTAAAACGCAATAAGCATCATAGCTTGTTGAGTTCCACTTCAACTTTCCTAAAGAATCTAAGACAATCAACGCGGGTTCCCCGCCTGCAACGTAACCGCCATCAGCTAATTGCGCTATTGATCTGAACAAAGCACCAAAACCAGATTGCACATAATGGTAGTTCCACTCGGGATTTCCTTGAGCATCAGTCTTAACGACCCAACCACTATATGTTGTTCGTTGCGTGGGGTCATCACTAAACCCTGAAAGAATGTAACCGCCATCGGTGGTTTGTGAAACAGAAGTGAAACCAGCTCCACCGCTTGAAATTAAACTGTAAGTTTTGTTTAAGTTTACATTTCCATCAGCATCAGTTTTAGCGAACCAGAAATTGCCATTCCAACCACCTGCGATTGCATAACCCTTGTCATTTGTCTCCTCCAGCGACTTAGCTATCACATCGTGTCGAAAGGGTAAACCTGTGCTGAAAGTCCTATTCCACAAGGTGTTCCCTTCTTGGTCGGTCTTGATGATCACTACATCGCCACTGTCTCCAGGCTCGACAACTTTTGTGTTTCCTATCAAAGCATATCCTCCATCGCTTGCTGCAGCAAGACCCTCAAGTTCAAGACTACTGTAGGTCTTTTTCCACCGCAAATCTCCGTTAGCGTTGAGCTTCAATAGCCAATCGCCACCACACAAGGCATAGCCTAAATCCTCAGTTTGTACAACGTTAACTTCACTTGAGAAGCTGCCATAGCCAACTTCAGCTTCATACGTTTTTTCCCACGTTACATTTCCCTTGTTATCGGTCTTGATTAGCCGCGCTGTATAGTTTCTCCAATCTGGCGGACTGTGAGGCGAAAATGGTTTGTACGACGCGTTTTGACCCGCAATGGCAAAGCCTCCATCCTTGGTCTGAATTACAGAATACGCCAAATATGGTCCATAAGTTTTCGTCCATTGAAGCTTTGGTGCTTCATTGTAACCTTTGACAAGAATTGTCGAAAAAGATGCCAATATAACGAGAAATAGCGCAAACAAAATTATTGGGCTTTTTAAATTGGAGAAATTAAACCCTGACTTCTTCAATGCGTCTTCACTAGCTTAACTCAGCCAGATTCCCATGGTATTTAAACATTATTATTAGAAGCAGAAAAATGAAAATTTGCAGAAGAGCCAAAAAAAGGAGGAACACTGAATACAAAACAATTTGTTTGAAGTAAGAAAAAAGAGGACTGAGTGAGACCATGAATTCTAGTTTGATTTCACCTGAATGTCATTTTTCGGAGTGTTAGGTGGTTGTGGCACTCTGCAGCTCGAAGAGTCGATTCCTCCGCATGCAAGTAAGAAGCCTGCCCCAGTAACATTGTCGCCACTGTCGAACGTTGAGAATTGGTTATAATACACCTTTTTATCTCCGGGTCCCAAATCTACTCCTATTCCGTTTGATGGCCCCTGAACTGCGAGGTTGATGAGTCCATATCTGAGTTCACCATTCATGATTTTCAGGCCAGTGCCTCCTGCGTTGCCCAACCAAATGCTTGCTTTGATGCGCGAACTGTAAGGTTTGATGAAGTTTGTGCCATCGCCTATTTGAATTCCGACAGCAGCAGCATTATTCGCAAGCGTTATGCCGACGTCATCGATGGTTGTGAAGCCAGCGCTATCCCCAGGATAAGTGTTTGGATCGCTTTCAAGGGGGCCATTCGATGTGAACAAGATCCCCTTATTCACGTTCTCCATTCGGATGTGCTCCAAGCGGGTAAACTCGCTCCACCCTCCATACAAGTTCCCTATTTCAACCCCCACATCGCAATTCTTGATTGTTACGTTCCTGACCAGGCAGTTGTATACGTTTTGAAGTTTTATGCCCGTTATGCCACCCAGATTTTGCCCATCNNGCCCATCTATTATCAGATTCTCTATGATTGCTGATTTAGTCTCTCGAAGCTCATAAGGAAGTTCAATCCAAGGTTGAACCTGCACTATCGGATTTGCGCTTGCAGAGGCAGCGTACACTCGATATTTCTTGCTTTCAAGCCCGTAAAGGTGGTCTGAGGTGTCATTCAAATTCATCACTAAGCTTTGGTTCAGGGCGGTATCTTGATCTATGAGTGTCATAGCATCATCAAATCCATCAGGTCTAAGGAGGAAGAACGGTGATGCCACCGTCGTAGCTACCGTAATTCTTCAGTCTGTTGTCTGGATTTAGTCCTAACGCTGTCAGCAGAAAGCTTTGATTATCATAAACCGTTGCACCTGAGCTGATTTGTACTCCAAATCCATTGTAGCCTGACTCCTCCTCAACTTCCAGATTCACTAGGCTAAACTTCAGTTGCCCATTCACTTCCATGCCTTTGCCGCCGGTCTTTCCCAACCAGACAGTTGCCTTAATGAACGCACAGTAAAGATTTGCGTGTGGATCGCCTACCTTTATTCCGATGGAACCCGAATCGCCATCCAGGCTTATGCCCACATCATCAATAATTGTATGTGAGAAGTCCCTATTGGTGCTCGTGCCCGTAAACAATATTCCTTGTTTGACGTTAATCATTCGGATGTGCTCAAACCGGTTTGCATGCGACCAACCACTGCCCGTGATGCGAACTTTTATTCCTACGTCGCAGTTCTTGATTGTGACGTTTCTAACAAGGCAATTGTAAACGTTATCAAGAAGTATCCCCGTCGTGTTGGGCGCATCTACTCCGTCAATCACCAGGTTCTCTATGATTGCGTTGCCATCGAGGTTGCTTGGCAGGTTCGTATCAACCTTGACGATGTCATTTGCTCCGCTCCAAGTTACTGTGGCTTGTTTGCTTCCGTAACCGGCATAACGCCCGTTAAAGGGAACAACTATTGTCGATCCTGACCCGCTTTCAAGAAACGTCGCCATGCAACCATACCACCACTGGGCGGAGTGCTCGCCGGAGCTGGTTGTGCCTGAATTTGCATTTCCTGTTGTGCCC
>DUHG01000104.1 GCA_013330975.1 Candidatus Bathyarchaeota archaeon | reverse complement strand
AATGCAGCTTTCCGAATAAGCTCTCTAAGTTCACTGTTTTCTTCCAAGGTCAAAGATGGCAGCTTCCATTTTACTTACTTTTTTCTTCTAATCAAAAATTCTGCGAATGCTTTTAGTTTTTCCTTGGCATCAGAATCAGGTAGCATCTTCTCCGCGTCTTCCCAGCTTTCTTGGACGATTCGAGCGGCAGTTTGTTTCGCGTATATTATAGAATTATACCTTTGCATAATTTCAATAGCTTCGTCCTTGAGGACTTGGTCAGAAGTGTGCATGCTGAGAATCTTGATAAGTCGCTTTCTATCTTTGGTTTTTGCAGTTTTCAACGTGTTAATTACCATTAGTGTTCGTTTTCCTTCGGTAATATCCTGTCCACGTCCTCCTTTATTCTCTGCAAATTCCTCGTTTGTTAGATCCAAGACATCGTCTTGCATTTGAAACGCTACTCCGATGCTCTCTGCAAACTTTCCAAGTTTTTCAACAAGTTCTTCCGAAGCATCTGCCAAGACTGCGCCGAGTCTGGCTGCCATCCTAGCTAGAGTTCCCGTTTTGTAGGCGCACATTTGCAGATAATCGCCTTCTCGCAATTCGTCAGCGTGGGCTATTCCGCGGTGCCAAGCAATGTCCATGGCNNTTCTCCATAAGAGGCAAGAGTGGCAAGTAGTACATCGCATTTCCAGCGTTAACTGCTATGTCAACACCATAAATCTTGTAGGTACATGGCTTGCCTCTTCGCAACTCTGAAGAGTCTTCGATGTCATCAATGACTAGTGTCCCATTGTGTACAACCTCTGGAATTATAGCAAAGTCTAGACACTCTTCTCTTTTTTTGCCTAAAGCTTCACAGATTAGCAGGAAAAGCGAGGGGCGCCATCTTTTTCCTCCTCGGTCTAGAATCTCCCATATAGGTTCTGCAATGGCCTTGTTTAGAGTCTCCATGTTGTAACTGTATCTTGGAGGGTTAACCTTGAAGAGTACAGAATCTTTCGAAAACTTCCTTGGAATGTATTTCTCTATAGTCTTGTCAATCAGAGGTGCCTGCTCTTCAAGAAACCTCTCTATATCCAAAAGCTAGCATGCTCCTCTTCTAGCGTAACCCTCAATCTTGAAATTGCGTGCTCTTAACCATTCTGCTGTTCTTCCATTTATCACAACAGGTACTTTGGCGAGATTACTGATTCTCTGTGCCCCAAGCAGAAACATGACGTTACGAAGTTCTTCAATCAAGCAGGAAAGGATTATCTCCGTTTCCTGGGCACTCCTCAAAGCCGCTTGCAGAATTGGCTGAGAAAGGCTTGCAAGGCAAGCGTTCAGAGCGAGTGATTTAGCAACATCAATCCCGTTTCGCAAGCCGCCTGAAGCAATAACGGGTACTTTTACGCTTTGCGTTATTTCTACAAGACTTACTACTGTTGGAATGCCCCAATCCCAAAAAGCCTCACCAAGAGCCCGTTGTGTCTGATTTTGTTCCTTTGCACGATAGTACTCAACGGCTGCGAAGCTGGTGCCCCCTGCACCTCCAACATCAATCCCCTTGACTCCCGCTGATTCTAGCTCTCTGGCTTCTTCTGCTGCTATGCCTGCCCCAGTTTCTTTTACAATTACTGGCTGGTCCAACTCTCGAGCTATTTCGCCTATTTTAGCAATTACGCCTTTGAAGTTGGTTTGACCTTCAGGTTGAATGGTTTCCTGCAACGCATTCAGATGAATCGCTACCGCATCAGCATCTGCCATTTCAACNNCCTAGCTTTTCAACGGCTTCGGCTATCGCGCCATTTATCTTTGTGGCTTCTGGGGTTCCCCCTGTCATGGCTCCCACAATTATTGGGGCAGCAAAATTATGATCCAGAAACTTCGATGATAGGTCTATGTTGTCTCTGTTAATTTCTGGCAGAGCTTTGTGGATCAAGTTAATATCTTCGAAGCCTGCAGTAGTGTTTTTGGCTTGCGCTTTCTTTTCAAGACAGATGTTGATATGATCCGATTTGCGCTTCTTCGTGCTTTCCGCCATTGTCATGCCTTCTCTATTAGGGTGCCTTGAATTTTCTCTCCGAGTAAGGTCTTGTAAATACGGTTTGGTTTGGCGGCATTAACTATTTCAACTGGAATTCCTTTCTCCACTGCTTGAGATAGCTCCACTACTTTTCCATAAATCCCTCCTGTGACATCAGCTTTTGTAGGGGCTTTCAGTTTCTCTTGGATGTTGTTTAGTTGCTTCAGGGTTATATGATCATACAGTTTGGCGTTTTTGTTGATTTTTGGATCTGAATCAAACAAGCCGTCTGTGTCAACTCCGAAAATGATTTTGGTTGCGCCAAATTTGACAGCCAAGTATGCAGCTAGCTGGTCGCCAGACAAAACTGTAAATCCCAGCTTCTCGTCAAGAGTCACGTCCCCGTAAAGAACTGGCATAAAACCCATCTCAAGCAACATTTTGAGTGGGCCATCATCAAGAGATTTGATTCTACCTTCCTCAGTTATAACGCAGCTTGAAGGTGCAACACTCACAGCCGGTATGCTATGCCAAACAAGCGAGTCCATCACCAACCCGTTTAGAACCGTCATCACATGATGCGTTTCTGCAAAACCGATTTTCTGAGACTCTGATTTCAATCCCTCCTTTATTGCATGCCTATTGGCTGTTGGGTGTCCAAAGCTTCCACCACCATGTACAACAATCAGGCTTGGGGTTTTTGCATGTGCAATTTCTTCTGATAATCGGTTGATCACTTCAGTTCGAGCTGATAGTTCCCCATTCTTGTCAGTGATAACCGACCCGCCAATTTTCAAAACAATTGTTTTCGTTCTATTCATTCTTGACGAATCTCCCTTGG
>DUHG01000054.1 GCA_013330975.1 Candidatus Bathyarchaeota archaeon | reverse complement strand
GCTGGAAAGCATGTCATCGTTGAAAAACCTATGGCGACAAACACCAAGCAAGCGAAGAAGCTGCTGACAACCGCGAACGAAAAGAATCTTCACCTTACGGTGGGATTCTTGATGCGATTCATACCTGGATTGCAGAACATCCGTGAAGCAGTGAAAACTGGAAAAGTTGGAGATCTAGTCTGTGCAACGGCGAAGAGAGTCTCGCAGTGGCCAGAAAGGATAGGTGACGTTGGAGTCGTCAAAGACACGGCGATACACGATATAGACATAGTACGGTACATATTTGGTGAAGACCCGGTAAATGTGTACGCAAAGACTGGAAACATGAGACACAAGAAGTTTGAGGACTACGCCCAGATAATGCTCACATTTAAGGACGGAAAGAGCGCGTTCATAGAATCAAACTGGCTGACACCCTACAAGACTAGAACTCTAACTGTGACAGGCAGCGATGCGATAATGAGATTGGACTACATAACTCAGGAACTTTGGATTGAAGCTGCCAAAGAAAACCTTCAACCAAAATTCCCTTGGCAGGAACCTCTTAAGCTTGAGCTTCAACACTTCATAGACTGCGTGACAAAGAACGAGGAACCGATGATTACTGGGATGGATGGCATCAAGGCTTTGCGAATAGCAGAGGCAGCCTTACTCTCTTCAGCAAAGAACAAAGCCATGAGACTTGAATAACCGTTTGAATACACTGAAGTCTTCCTAGCGTTTAAGGTTGAATGGTTTGCCTTCTGCAACAACTTTTGCGGGAAATTTATTTGCCCATTTCTTTAGGAAAGGCATATCTTCATTCTCTTTTCGCAACTCGTCAGGCAGCATTTCTGGAATTTCGTCTCGTATGGGATACCATCTTAGGCATTTAGGGCAAACAATTACGCCTTCCACTATCTCGTCTTTTTCTTCAAAAACATGGAGCTCAAGAGGATGATACTTGTCTATCGGACATGCCAGTATGTCCATCAATTTGACTTTCATTGCTAATCACGCTTAGAAACATATTCGGGTACTGTTAATAAGATTTCGCGGACCAGATAATATGTGAAGATCAAGGACTGTCTGATACCAGTTGGGTCCAATGCTTCTTACAATTCGGGAAGAGGGCATCTCAAACTCAAAGCCTAAAGACCACAGTTTTTCAGCCACAACAATCTTGCTTTTCTCAACAGGGTTTTCGCTTTTGCGGGCATGTTCAAAACCGTAAAAGTGGATCCAGCCTCCGGATGGTCTAAGGGCTGACAGGGCAGGTTGCAAACATGCGAGGGCTTTCTCGGGTAGTGGCATCAGAACTCTATCAGCAACATTCTGCAAATGGTTCTTGATTATTGTTTCTGAGTCGCCTAACAGTGGTATGACCCTCCTTTGGACTTTGTTCAACCTGACATTTTCAAGCATAAACTGAACTGCGGTTGGATTGATGTCGATCGAGAACACGCGGAATGCCTCCGCACGTTTAGCAATAAGGATAGAAAAGCAACCTACTCCAGAAAACATGTTGACAATTGTCTCTCCGGCCCCAACCAAACTGGACACGCGCAAACGCTCAAAATTCAGCCTGGGAGAGAAATAGCACTTTGCAACGTCTACAGAGAACAAGCAGTTGGATTCCCTGTGTGTGGTGACTAATCGGTTTTCACCTGCCACGTATGAGAGCGCCCTGAGCCTTAAATCGCCTGCAACCTTGCTCCTCTGACAGAGAACAGTTTTGACGTTCTTGTGGATACTCAATATTGTCTCAGCAGTCCGGGCTTCCTCGCCTTGAGGCAACAGTCTAAGGATCGCTATATCGCCAATAATATCATACGAACATGGGATGACTGCTTCCTTGTCGAGAGAAGATGACTTTGAGAGAACTGCACTCAACTTTTTCGTCAAAACTGACCCTTCAATATTAATTGGCAACTGGAAACATTTAAAAGCAAAAAACCTTTCCCATTGTAGGAAGAGGCCTTTTCCTTGGAAAAATCAGGAATTGTATACGAATGCATGAGATGCGGAGCACATGTCCCAGCTGAAGAACTGGAGCTGCGCGGCGGAGAAACAAAATGCATTATATGCGGTTANNGTTTCGCCGCAAACGCCTCTTGGCAAAAGACGCCTTTTCAAACACATAGCATATGTGCAATCGGCAACACTGCACATTTCTTCAGTCCATCTGCACCAAACCGAATCCCTGCGATAGAAGGCAGAGTTCTTCGCGCACTTAAAAGATGGACATGCTGGAGAACATGCTTTTACTTGAGACAAAAGATACACACCTACTGCTTTACTTTAAAATTGGATTGACTGAACGCATTCGTTAAAATGCTAAATTTCAGCACCCATATAAACTTTTTCAATTTGCAGGTTGCACCGTTTTGGCGCTGTTAGCAGACACATTTGCCTTTCTTCTCCGGAAGAACTCCAAAATTGCCAATACAACGCCTATTGAGAGAACTATGCCCAACACAAGCAACAAACTTGCTTCAACTAGGGTTGATCCAAGCAGAACATACTTGCCAAAGCCAATCTCTACAGCCGTGGGTGAGTCAACATAGAGAGTAACAGCCTCATAGTAGTTTTCGATGCCGTTCGGATGAGCAACAAGCCAGACATTCCCACCTATCACGTTGCTGAAGGTTGTGGTTCCATCTGAGAGAGTTTTGTTTGACCGCATTACTTGGTCAGGTCCTCGAAAGTCAACAGTAACATTAGGTATTGGCTGACCGAAATAGTCAACCACCAAAACTGATACTTCAAGATTGTAGAGAACACATCGTATCTCGCTTTGTGTGTCGTTGAAGACTTCGATGATTGTTGCATTCAGCAGAATATCATTCTTGTAGATCCGCAAATCGTATTTGCCAAACCCGACTTCAATAGAAGCAGTTCCATAAAGGTCTGTCGAATTAGCATAAAATATTCCACTTGTTTGTTCAGACAAAGCAAGCCTAGCGTTTGGCAAACCTTGCAGGTTGTAGTCCAAAATTCTCATTGAGAGAGAACGATTGGGAAGAAGTACAACAATTTCATGTGTTGGAACTGCAGGAATGTCTGTGTAGGTGCTGTTGCCGCTATTGAAAACAACCCTGTAGAGAGAGGCAATTATTTTGTAGTCAATTCCGGGCAGCACTGAATTCAAAATGAAAGTCCCCGAAATGTCGGTCTGCCCGAGTACATTTTCTGTTTTTGACGATCCGTCTTTCGTTGTTGTATAGCTATAGGTTATATTCAATGAAACAAAAGGAACTAGGAAGCCGCTTCCGTCTTTGACAACTATTTTGAGGTTAATCAGCGAGCAGATGACGTCATGTGCACTTTCCTCCGTAACTGTCAGTGATGCCCCGCCGACTTCAACTTCGTTCCAATAAACGGTCAATACGGCGATGCCTTTTTCAAGATTTAATGTAGCTATTCCGTTGTCTTCACTTGTTGCGCTATATGCTTTGGCGGTGGCTTGGTCAACAGCTTCCACAAGAATGTCTGGGACTATTGCCCCTGCCAAATTGAGGGTACGGATCTTGACAGGATATCCGGGTACAGTGAAGTTTTGGGAGTCAGCAATGGGTTTGGCATTTCCCTGTGGACTGATATTTACTTCATAGAATCCGATTAAAGCATCATTTGGAACAGTCCATATCGCGTTTACTATGCCGTCGCTCGATGCGGACACACTCGAGGTGTAGAAGTCTGTCCCTGTTTCTTGGTTGGTGATCTTAATCTCTGTAGCTTGATTTGCTCCGTAGCCTATGGCGCGAATGGTCACCTTCTCACCCCTATGGTATAAGCTTGCGTCTGTGAAACCAATGAAGAATTGGCTTGATGCTAGTAGGGCGGTTTTGTTAAAGTAAACTGAGTATAATCCTGTTAGGTTTGTAAAGGAGCCCAAAGGTTGAAACTCTGAGCTTGGAAAAGGGATTGTCAAGCTAGCAGTTCCCGTCTGACTAGCCGTTGAAAGCGTCACTAGACGTGAATACTCTGTGCTGAGCGGGGCGGGGAGCGCCACCGTGACATTTGCATAGTAATCCGTTCCTGACTTTCCCCCTGTCAATGTCACATTCAAAATGATTTCGCTTCCTTCCTGCAATTGTGCGGGGGGAGGTGGCACAATAGCGGCTATACTGTAACCCATTTCCACGTTGAAGTCTTCTGTCGCATTCACTTTCTTGGTTACGTCCCGCAGGGTTATGGTGTAGACTGCCGCAGAAACCTCTGGGACTGAGAAATTTGCATTCACATAGAACCCTTCCGACAAGCTGGTTGCCACAAGTTTATTTCCCATGTAAACCTCATAAGTACCGTTTGTAGATTCTATCGTTCCCTGAAGGTTAACC
>DUHG01000163.1:1547-4531 GCA_013330975.1 Candidatus Bathyarchaeota archaeon | reverse complement strand
ATTTTTTTCCGTCTATATAGTATAAAAACGTGACCTCGCACTTCCACTAAGGCCGATTTCGTTTGTTCTGCTGCTTTATTGGCTATAGCTTGGGCTGTTTCAGTTTGAAGCGCTGTTCTGAGGATTTTCACCTTCACCATTTTGTTTCTTTCCAGCTGTTGGTCGATTTGAACTGAAAGCTGGGGTGTCAAGCCATCTTTGCCGATCCATGCTGTGGGACTTTCGTCTTTAAGCTTGTGTCTAACGTGCAATTTCATTCGGGTTGTTATTTTGCTCAATCTTATTCCGCTCTTTCTTCTTTCTCAACAGGATTCGTTTCTGGGAACCGCANNTGGCAAACGTATTCTTGCTGCCATTGCAATCTTTCTGGCGGTTTCAACATATCTCTTCGAAAGCGTAGGGCTAGCTTCTCGAGCCATCTCTGCCTGCTCGAAGAGTATGCGGATCCGTTCCTTTGCTATCTGTTTCGTGCCATGATCCAATTCGCGCTGTTGCCCCAAACGAATCGATTACGCTTGCATTGTTTGGTTGAGACATTCATAACGGTTTCGTTTCTTTCTGGGAGCAGACAAACTATCCAACATTCGCATATACTTGAGAACCCTNNCCAAGCCCTGAAGCAGATTTGGCTCCTGCAACTCCTAAAGATGAGCCCAGCCTACGAAATGCAGCGCGTGCTCTTTCAACCAACATGAATTTTTCCATGCAACCGATCAATAGAATGTAGGAGAAGATCCAAACAAAAGAATACAGTTCACCATAGGTATTGTGGAAATTCATTCCAGCATCGTTTCCGCTCTGAAGCATGATGATTATGATGGAATAGACTCGTAGAACGTTTACGAAAAAGGTTCCAAAGAGACCTATGATGAAATAAAGCAGTTTTCGAAAGGCAGAGATGCTGGTTTTCTTGAAGAAAACGAACATTATCAACACGTAAAGCAGTAGACTGTGTACACCTGCACATGCCCAGGCAATTGTAACGCTAGCGGTTTTTCCACCCATCGTAACAGTCAAAGATGGGAGCAGTGATTCCCCGAGGCGGATTGGAAAATGCATCTGCACACTGTAGCCCAGTAGGTCAAAGAGGGCAGCGGTCGTAGCAGCTGTAGGCAGAGCAAGTTCTTGAAGGGGTTTGAAAACGCCGAAGGGATAGATAGTGTCAAGCATGTAGGCAATGCCTATTCCTCCAAGGAGGGCAAAAGAGATAGCGAAAGCCCGTAAACCCCGCAATTTGTAAGCTAGGGATACAGCGCCCATGAAGAATATTGTGAAAACTATGTATTCGAGCGACAAGGGCCAAAATAGATGCAGGAAGTCTGAAGGCTCACCGCTAGAGCCGAGGCTGTGAATGTCAAAAACGTAACGACCTGCCTTCAACAAAACAAGATCCAAGCCAAAGAAGTTGGTTGCCAAGATGTAAATCGTAGGAATAAGCGCTATGATGAGGGAAGCGAGAATTAGACGGTTTCTAGGTTTTTTGTCTACAATTTCTTGCCAGCTAATTGCTGATTCGATAACCAGAAGCCACAGAAAAACCAAATAGAAAAATCTTCCTTTCCACGTGGATTCAAAAGTGAAATTCTGATTGAAGTAAATGTTGTCCCAGCTTTCAAACCCATCAGTCAAGCCATCGTAGCGGTAATTGTAGCCCTCCAGGTTGTAGTAGTCGAGGAAAACCAACATTACTATTGGCAAGGTAATGCAAAGCAGCAAAGTCACGTGGAACCAATACTTTTTCAATCTGCGCCAACCTGAATTGTAGGGATATTTGAACTTTCTACTCTTTAGCTTTTCCCAAAAAACCATTTTCCGCAATTTGTTTCTGTAAATCCTNNGCAGCGCTGGGATACTAGCGATGCTTTAAATAGGCACATATTTCCATACAAAACCGAGAGGCAACATGGCTCAAGATTCTACTGCATAGGAGGTCCAGCCTCTTCACACTCTCTTTGCACAAAAGAAAACTCGTTGAAAACGCTCACGAATGGGACAGAAAGAAATGCCATAAATTATTCGTGAAAACGTGGGCTGTTCTTGGGCTAATCTTAATTCTACTGTTATCGTGCGGGTTTACTTATGGGGATGGCGACTATTTCCAACCGGCTCCACCCTCCAACATTATCAAAAAAGAAACTAATGTTTCCGTATCCTTGACTATCCCTTCGAGCGCTTTTTACATTAACATTACCGAATATGATGCAGAGCATATGATTAGAAATGTAACCGTAGAATTTAGTGAACCCATAACTTACCTAAGTTTTGTCATCGATGTTTTGGCTGAAAAACCGTATTATGTTGCCGCGCCGAACACGGTTCCGGTTATTCAATACTACTCGATCAGGTTCTTGACGGACTTGGCTGGCAAAATTGAAAATATCACTATAGTCTTTTCCATCGAAAAAAACGAGACTAAAGCTGCAGATTTCGAACAAGTAAACATACTGCACTATCAATATGATGGCAGCAAATTTCAGATGTGCCCAATAGAAAAAGTCGATGAGGATAACGCGTTTTTGTACTTCAGGACAGTTGTGGAGGGACCCAACTACTTTGTTGTTACTGGAACTGTTGCACCCACTCCTTGGTGGCTTGTCCCTGCNNTCTACGAAAGCCGAATATGGATAGATGCCTTCAAGCAAGTTTTATCCTGGATAGCCAACCCCACAATCAATTATGCGTCAGTTCAAATCGAAGGAATCCCCCTGGCTTTTGTCGCTACAATTGAAATTTTGGTCCTTGGAGCCTTATTTTCACATCTATTACTAGCTGATGAGAAAGACGTAGTCATTAAATTCACAAGTGCACTCGGGCTAGGATTCGGATTAACTGGTCTAGTAACTGTAGCCCTTGGAATTTTTGGAGACCTTTATCGTCTTCCTCTGAATTTGGCAATTCTACTTCTTTGCATTGGTACTCTGGCTGTCATTGTTTACAAACAGAGAGGAAAGCAAAGACCTTCAATTCGACGATTTTTTACGGAT
>DUHG01000163.1:0-1473 GCA_013330975.1 Candidatus Bathyarchaeota archaeon | reverse complement strand
AAGATAGGAGAAGTTCTTGCTGGAAAGAAGTATGGACTAATATCAGCGCTGTTTCTTGCGATGACACCCCTGTTCTTCCGATATTCAGTCTATGCAACAAGCTATTCCACACTGACTTTCTTCTGCACGATTTCAATTCTCTTTTTGCTTCTCGCCATGAAGAAAAACGATACCAGGTACTGGAGCGTTTGTGGACTATTCTACGGATTCGCATTGCTCACTTCATACATGGCCCTCTATCTGGGACCTTTTTTTGTTGTCGCCTTGATCTACTATTTTGCCAGAACGAAAAGTTTTTCCAAGGAAAAAATCAAGAACGCCTCAGCACTGGTCATATCCGCCGTGATAATTGGAGGCATCTGGTATTTCCGCAACTGGATCGTGCTTGGAAACCCCATTTATCCCAATGCATACACTTTGCTCGGCGGGATAAACATTGATCCCTTGATAATAGAAACAACTTTCAGAGGCATAGAGTCGGCTGGAACGGCTTGTTTCTTCGGAGGCGAAGTTCCTTTCTTGGAAAAGGTGTTCATGTTCCTGATTTATCGGACGCATTTCCCCGCAGTTTCCTTGTTCACGATATTGGGGCTTGCCCTACTACCATATCAAAACAAGAAAATGTGGATAATATCGGTATGGCCGCTCACATTGGGCATACTTGTTCTTAGTGGCTTAACATGGGCTTTCCCGCGACACGCCATGCTGGCAATGCCTGGTTTTGCCCTGCTTAGCGCCTTGCCTATTGTGAAGGCTTTAGAGAAATGCGAAGAATATGATAGAAATATTGGACGCAACTCAAGAAATATAGCTTCTAAAATAGGAAAATGGATACCTTCTCTGCGCAAAAGTGACCTCATTAGAATAGGTCTTGCCTTAATTCTCTTTGGTGCGTTTCTCTACCCAAGTCTAACGCTAAGTTTTGGAGGGAAGCTTTCAATGGATAACCATTATGACGTCCCACCTGAAGATGCTCTTTGGCTCTTTAAGAATCCTAATGGCGAAAAATGGTTCGTGCTCACAAATCTATTTCCTGAAGCAATTGCTTGGAAATGGCTGGACGAAAACTTGAAGGAAGGCGAAAAAGTAGCTACAGTCGAGAACAGAATATACTACGTTAAAAACAGTAGCAACGACTATTTCTTCTACCTAGACGGTTGGGAGGCAAGGCAACTATACAATATTACTGATCCAGCAGTCATGCTGCAATTCCTTCGGAATCAGAACGTGAAGTATATTCTCGATGTTGCATGGGCTCGTACGCATGGACATTTTGACATATTGCCAATGACTGAGTTCTTGGGATCTGCATATTTTCCAATAATATTGGACCGCTCAGGAAACCCCAGCATATATAGCGTTGGACCCATTGAAAATCCCATTACTGCCGACTCTTCAACGCCGGTTTCGATCAATAAAGAAGGATGGAGCGAGCTGCAATTAGTCGATGGAGTCTATGTACAGTCTGTTATC
>DUHG01000032.1 GCA_013330975.1 Candidatus Bathyarchaeota archaeon | reverse complement strand
ATTTCCATGCTTTTGGATGACTTCGGTCACATTTGCTTGGTTCGGCTAGACTCATGGTAAACACCTTATTTTCGTTTGCGGAAAATTTTACCGCCATCAGTATATTCTCCAGTCACATACTCGAAACCGACTTCTATGAAGGAACATGCCTCCTCCGCGTTGTGTGCTATCCGCGTTATGAACATGTCGTTAGGCAGGTTTTTGAATAGGCTTTTTTCTAGCTGGATGTATAAGCGTGTATTCCTAAGTTCTTTGTGTCCAAGAAAGTCTGCAACTTCGAGCATGTCCTTTGTATAGTGATATAGCATTGTTGCTTTCCAATGTCTCAGCGTGTGGAAATGAATTTCGTTTAACCGTTGGTTTCCTAGTTTGTAGGCTAGCCGTTTTCTTGCTCTGCCATAAGTGCTTTTTAAGCTGTGTCTTGTCCTAGTGCCAAACAAGTTCTCGTTTTCATTCGGCAATGTGTTAAGCATTGATAGGAGTTTACCGCTTAGGTCGCTGAATATTCTTGGGTTGCTGCCTTTCTCCGGATCATTAAGCGTTATCAGTCTTCTTTCAAGGTCAACGTCTTTCCATTTTAGTCTTAGTGCTTCTCCGCATCGCAACCCTGTCTCTTTCAGAAGCTGCAAGAACGTAGCAACTGTGTTAGGGCATCCGGCTATTAGATCGTCTAATTCCTTCTCTGTCGGAATGAAAGGTATCTTTCGAACTATGTTGTTTTTCGGTTTTTCCCATGATAGTCCTAAGTATTTCAGGAATTGAGTGTAAGCATTTATCACGTTGCGTCTGCGGTTGCCACTCCAAGTCTGCTCAGATTAATCTTTTTCCCCTTTTTCAAATAGCAAGTGGTGATGAGCGTCGCCACCGATTCCGTACTGAGTGGTAGTGTAAGTGTGCAGATGCCACCCTTCCTTTTGCCATTGCTCAATTGCTTTACCCACCTCTTTGTGGTGTTTGACTTCTATGCATTCGTATTCTTTCAACTTCATCACCTCTTTCCAATTTTCATAATTCCGAGCAGCTCTTTCGTTTCAACTGCAATTCCTCTATGAGTTTGGGCTTATGGAATTTCTATCCTATTTTGGGAGTCTTTCGGCAATCTGTTTGATGTCTCTACGATATTGCTTGAAGGCATCGCGTCCTTTCCTCGTGAGGGCAAGCGCGGTATGTGGCTTTCTCTCGATGAACTCTTTGGTTACCTCGACATACCCCGCGTCTTCTAGCTTCCTCAGGTGAGCGGATAGGTTTCCAGCCGTCATCTCCGTTTGTTGTAGAAGAAACGTGAAGTCTGCACTTTCCACTACGTAGAGTTGTGCCATAATCATCAGCCTGCTTGGTTCATGTATCAGTCGGTCGACATCTTGGATGTTCGCATCGCTATTCGGCAATTGCTTTGTCACCTTGCAGCGGATACTTCTTTACGAAACCGATCAGCAGAGCAACACCCACTACCATCACCGTAGTTCCCAACGCCATGAGTATGTATGCAAAGAAAATACCCGCGAAATGTCCGATCACAAGAGAAATCAATGCCAGCAAGCCATAGCCGTAGAGTCTTTTGAGTCCCATCGAATACCCAAAGAGTATACAAACAGCCAAACTTCCGAAACCAACTATAAGCATTCCATTTTGAAAGATCAAATCCAGCCACTGTCGAGATCCACCTTGAAAGGTAGCAAGAGTGAAAGCGAAGAAAGCGAATAAGCCAGCCACTGCCAGACCTATGAAAATTGCGGTGAGTTTGTTTGCGCCTCGTGTTCCGAAGTTTACAAAGCCTATGCGAGGCATAGTAATTTTTCTTTTTGCAGTAATCCATAGTGGTAGGACCGTTACTACGAGGATGCCTGACATTAGTATCATTCCCATGCCGTAGTCCCAGAGAACATCCATTAGTATTCCCAAGCTAAATCCCAGAATATACACACCGACGAATATGTCAAGCAAGCCGTCCTGGTGATAGGACATGGACGCTCTTCTTTCAATTTCTTTTAGGTTCGGTTCTTTGATCATTATTTTCACCTCAATTATACTAACTACTTTCTATCTTATAATACTTTGCATTGCAAAGTAGTCTATATATAAAACATGTTATGCTTGGCCTTTTCTCCGTGAAGAAAGCGGTTCATGCTTCATTCAGCTCGCTTCCGACAACGTTAAAACACGACTTTCGTGTGGTTACAAATTTCTTGACCCTATCCGTATACTCGATTCCGACTATACTATACCCCTATAGTGATTCTGAAATATAGTACCCTACCCCTCTCCTGACCCTGAACTGAAAATCATATAAGTGTTCTGAACCCTAGAGAATAGTAGAGATGGAACAGGCGTTAGTTAGTTCGGTCATAGGAGTTTGGGTTGGGGTTTGGGGATTACAATTTAGTCTGTGCACAATAATTATAACCGAATCCAACTGTTTGGTACATAGGTATCTTCGATGAGATTCAAGGATGAGACCATCTTGTCAATTGGCATGATTTCATTGGCCATTGGCATTCTTGTGGGACGCTTTACATCTTTCGAGGTTTCTGGCTTTTCAATTTCAGATTTCGTTGAGGGTCTTCTAATTGCTGTCTCTTTAGGCATGAGCCTTTACTATTTGGCTACACGACCAAGGAAGTAGCGAAAACAGTCTTCAAGTCAATAGCCAGCATCTCTCGAATGACTTGTCCAGCTATAGATAGCGTATACTCGATTCCGTATACTCTATCCCTTTATTGCTTTGATTTCTAGTTACCCTACCCTTCTTTTGACCTGATTATGAAAATCATACGTGTATTCTGAATCCTGTGTACTGCCTTGCGTACTTGCTTTTCCTGCCTCTTGCCGTCACCGTTTCGTTGGTTGGTTGGATTAAATTTTAGTGCACACACCAAAACTTGTAAAAAGGTTGGCGCCAATAATCTCTACTAGGTTGTCTGATGTGACAGAGTTCTTGTCACCGAGAACCAGACTCCTTCTCCTAACGGNNCATTAGCGTGGAAAGAATTACTTAACACCTAATAGTAGCTAGTGCTAGAGCATAGCGTTGCATGACTACCTGACACTTTTGACCCTAAACAATGTTCTATTTAGCATTAGATGTATAGTGATAAACTAACAAAGGAAAACTTGGTACATAGGCTTTTTGCCTTCTGTTCAATGCGGCAAACCTACTTTGGTGTGCGATTTTCAAGAACTATATCGCATTTAATTGACGATTATTTGAGTGATGATTATCTGGGTTGAGAGATGTCAGAAATTGCAGAAGAATGTATATTACAGCTGTTAGATCATGAGCAGAACTGGGAAGTCAAAGGGAGTGGCGATGTTTCATAACAATACTTGATGCTGTTTTCTGGGGGGCAATATCTTCTTCTCTGCTGATCGTCGGAGCATGGTTGGCTCTTCGTTTCAAGCCCTCACTGAGGCTGAGCAGTCTTGTGATGGGGTTTGGCGCTGGGGCGATCATTGGCGCAGTGGCCTATGAGCTGGTTCCCACAGCCTGGGACTTGGTAACGGCTGGATCGATAGTTTTCTTTGGGCTGGGAGCCTTGGTCTTCTTTGGCGCCTCCAGTTGGATAGTTCGTTGGGGCGCTGGTAGAAAAGCGAGCCCGGCTGGGAAACTAGAGGGTGCAGTTGGGGCAGATTTTGCGACTGGTAGCTCGATAGCTTTAGGCGCACTTCTGGACGGTTTGCCGGAATCCTTGGTGCTGGGCATGACTCTTGCCACAGGTGGCGGGATCAGGTTAGCCTTCCTGGGGGCAGTTCTAATTTCCAACATCCCACAAAGTATAAGCGCAACAATCGCGCTGAAAGCAGGGGGGCAATCCCCTCGCAGGATTTACTCCGTATGGGTCTTCATAACTGTCGTTTCAGCGGTTTTCGCTGCCCTCGGATACCTTTTGGTCATCTATGTTCCCCTCAGTAATGGACACCTTGCCAGAGCATTCGCTGCTGGCTCCCTGCTTACCATGGTTGCGAATTCAATGATACCTGAGGCTTACAAGGAGCAAGGAGCTCTAGTTGGGCTTATGGTTGTTCTAGGGGTTGCGGTGGCTGCAATCTTAACGCTCCTGCGTTGACACTTGAGAGATCCTTAAACTGACAGGTCTCCAAAATTCAACAAAGGGCAATCCTGCTTGAGACAAATTTCTACGTCTTTGCGCTCTGGGTTACTGAACGACAGAGAGGCAGAAAGAGTGACTGACAGACATTATTCACGGGCGAGCGTGCGTGAGTACGTGAGTGAGAGCACACACGTCATCGCAAGCGTTCAGGTTCGAGAGAGAGCGAGAGAGAGAAAAAGACTAAAATTTAATCCAAAAAAGAGAAGAGGTGGCGGTGGAAATCACCACTCGATCCAAAGGTACCTCACCCCGGCCACGTTTATACATTGTTTTGGGTATTTTCGACCACTCTGAGCAGCTTGGTCTTGCTCACTTTCTCTTTCTGAGGAATATTAAGTTGTCTTTTTGACAGACATACTCGAAGCCTGTTTCCAAGAGTGATTGTATTTCTTCAGACGTCAGCGCGACCTTGACGGTGAAACTGTCGTTTGTGCTTTCAAAGACTGATCGTTCAATGTTTATGTACACTTCGGTGCTTTTGAAGCGTTTTTGTCATTAGAACAGTTTGGCTCGCTCGTTAATCATGGCCATCAGTTGTTGCACTTTAAAGTTGCAGTTGTAATCCTCAAAAAAATCTGAAAAGCGCGGGCAAAACCATCGACTTTGAAGACAAACTCATGGATTCAACGGGGGAAATGCGGCACTTGATAGTGGCGTAGAAATTCGATTGTAAACCCGCCAAACAAATCACCTGTTTCTCAATATTGCACAAGCAAGGTAAAGTATAACGTTATTAGGGAAGATTTTTTCACTTAATTATGGGAAAATAGCATGAACAAGATGACTGCAGCTACAATCTTTGTTACTTCGGGATTGATTTGTTATTTGTTGCTGCGTTTCAGCTTGCCTGAACTTCAGCTTGAAAGATACATACTCCTTGCGGGGCTTTCCCTAACAGGCTTGATCCTATGGTTCCTGCACCGTAGAGAGAGAACCTAATCAGTTGATTTTGAGTGGATTGAGCTCTGATCCAATACGAATAAACTCCATCCAAATGTGAAACTCGGCTTGTTAGATTAGGGGATACAGTTTTCCCTTTACGAATAACTGCTGAGAAAGCCCAAGCTACTTGTTTTTCAACCCAGGCAAAAACAACCCACAAGCACAAAAAAACAGAGAATAAAAGGGTCTACCTCCCACAAAGTGATGATGTGAACACTCATTGCCTATTGTCCGAACGCTCAAGCCCTCCGGCTTGATTTAAAATCCCGGTCAAATTTCGATGGTTCCTAAGCTCTTGTGTTTGCGGCGCTCTAGAATGGGTGAAAATAAACCAACAGACCTAGTTGAATGAGCAAGAAGATTGGGACTAGCAGGAACTTGATCTTGCGTATCTTGTGCCTGAAAAGCAGCATACCCGCGCAAGCTCCGAAGGGCCCGCAGAAAGCAACTAGCAGAAGCCTCGATTCCGGAACTCTCCATCCTTGATTTTTGCTCTTTAACTTGTCAAATCCGAAAATTGCCAGCGAAAACACATTCACTATCACGAGGAGAAATAATAAAGGGGAAATTTGAATCATACTCGTGGCATCACCCAAGGAGCTGAGGGATAAGCTCAATGCCAATGCATTACATAAACAATGCTGCCAGCTCCAAAGTAGCGCGCCTTCATTGCCTCTTATTTCAGGACGGTTAAGAAGTGAAGAAGGCAATATCAATCCAAGATTCGGTCTTTCTGCTGATTTTGTCTAGATAATCTTCTACAGTCGGGGTAGGCGAAAGCTACCAACAACAATGCACACATTGTGAAAAAAATTGAGCGCCACTGAGGGAGACGAACGTGAAACTGCCTCGGTAACAATAGAAATAACCACCGCCACTGTGGCGAGCGACCCCTCAGGCATGTGCACTTTTATGTGACACCCAGATATCGAAGGTCGATACAAAGCCATAGCCACCTTTGCGGGTTCAAAGTCCTATTATCCAAAGTTCGCTGAAACCTCTTTTGTTGTTGATCCTGCACCTGAACTAGCGCAGACAACAGCATTTCCAGCTCAGATTGACAACCCGAGGACTTATGCGGGCGTCGGCGTCGCAATATTCGCTAAATCACTGTGATGTGAGAAGAAGCTATAAAATAGCGCGAATCAGAACCAGACTTCTCCTTTCTTAGTCCTGAAATCCAGGAAAGACGCAAACACTCGGAGGAAACCAACTGGGCTGAAGGGGCTCTGGGATTCAAATAACGGCAGCGGAGCCATTGTCACCATTCACCCATTCTCTCCCTTCACGTTTGGTGCACCCAGAGCGACAACACCCCCTCAAGCAGAATAACGTTTTTCTTTTCATCGCTGTAGGTGCAGTTTCACTCCTGTTCGATATCATGGAAATCTCGTTGAGCTATCTTGCATCCCTACGTTTTCAAGTTTGAGTCCAGTGGAAATGTTGAAATAGGTTTATATCGGGCTGTTATATAACCGTGTTATGAGCAATCGATCTTATTGCTCAATAGAAAGATTAAAGGAAAGGAAAAAATGCAAAAAACAAAAAACAGAACTACAGCATCAGCAATAGGAATTATAACACTATTGGTACTTTCAATTTCAGTCTCGATGACCTTTTTGCCAAGCGCTAGCGCGCACACACCTCCTATGCAGCTTGCAACGAACGCTTACATCGTTGCGCTACCTGATCCTATCGGTGTTGGCCAACAAACACTCATTTACATGTGGCTCAACCGAGTCTTCGGACAATACCCCAGTGGAGAAACCCCCGGAATTATTGCATATGCAGCAGTAAACAACGACTACCGATTCCACAACTACAAACTCACAATCACCGCGCCCGATGGAACAGTCACCACGCAAACTTTTGAAACAATTTGGGACACGACATCGAACCAAGGCTACAGGTTCACTCCGACCCAACCAGGCACATATCAACTGAAATTCGAGTTTCCAGGACAAAACGTAAACGACTACTCCCATCACCCCCAGTCAGTAATGGTTAACGACACCTACCTACCGAGCTCTGCGACCGCAACGCTGACAGTCCAACAAGACCCGATCTTTAGCTACCCCGATTCCTATCCGCTTCCTAACGAATATTGGGCACGACCAATCTTCGGTGAAAACCCAAGCTGGTGGTCAATATCGTCCAACTGGTTAGGAACAGGTGCACCTGGCTACCAAGGAATCTCAAGTTCATACAATTTAGGCGGTAACGGCCAAATATGGTATGCAGGCGATACAGTTGGGCCTCAAACAAGCCACATAATGTGGACACATCCACTGGAGAGTGGAGGAATAGTTGGAGGCAACAAATTCGAGATCCAAGGAAACCAATACTTCGAAGGCTCAGCATACAACCAAAGATACCAAAACCCAATAATTGTCAACGGAAGAATCTACTACAATGAACCTATATCCTTCACAGGATCAAACATGGGTCCACTAGTCTGCCAGGATCTACGAACGGGAAATGTACTCTGGTCTCGCGCGGACCTGCCACAGATATCATTTGCTCTAATATGGGATCATGAAGACCCCAACCAGCACGGCGTTTTTCCAGCAATACTCGCCACATCAAACTTCGGCCGCTTGTTTGACGCAGAAACAGGAACTGCTCTTTTCAACGTAACTGGCGTCCCATCAGGATCGGCAGTCATGGGCCCAATGGGTGAACATATAAGATATGTCTTGCAGAACTTAGGCACAACAGCAAATCCAAACTATGTTATTGCTCAATGGAATTCAACCAAACTCTGGAACTTCGGCACTAATCCTTATACAAATGGAAGTCTTCTATCGCCCGCAGTGATCAACGCTTCTTACCTTGGCAACACCGCAGTCCAAATACTCCATTCAGTTCCTCTTAGTCCACTCACGGGAGGATCCGGAACACGATCAACTGGACAAAGTGGCTCCATCCCTGTAGGTTCCGCGGTAGTGGTTAACGGCGGCGTCAACAACGCATCTGACCCACAAAACCGCTTCGACTTTAGCTTCCCAGCAGCCTGGCGCAACACTATGTCCCCTGCACCAACAATCGTCGGATCTATATACAATGACATTATGATTCTCCAAAACGGAACTTTACCCTCTCAAGGCGCAACTTTCATGGGCCAACTGAGCTCAGCACCATACACATACTTCGCAGTCAACCTCAATCCAGCCAAAGGTCAAATAGGCTCAATTCTATGGATGAGAACATACGATCCACCACCAAATGACGCAACTGTACTATTAGCTGGTTTTGATCCAGTTAACAGAGTATTCGTAGAAAACCTAAGAGAAGAACAAAGATTCGTAGGATACAGCATGGACACAGGCGAAAAACTCTGGACAACAGCACCACCTCAGCCAGACATGGACTACTACGGTAGTCAAGCCTCAGGTAGCCTAACCAACACATTTGCTTATGGAAAACTCTACAGCTCTGCATATGCAGGCATAGTCTACTGCTATGACACAAAGACCGGTAACACACTATGGACATACGGAAACGGCGGTCCAGGAAATAACACAAACAGTGGCTTCCAAGCACCTGGTCACTACCCAACTTTCATCAACGGAATTGGCAATGACATAGTTTACCTAATTACCTCCGAACACACAGTCGAAACACCCGTCTTCAAAGGAGCAATGACTCGCGCAATCAACGCAACCACGGGCGCAGAAATCTGGACACTAAGTTCATACGTCACCGAATTCACAACTGCAAGCTTTGCTATAGCTGATGGCTTTGCAACTTGGTTCAACAGCTATGACAACTCTATCTACGTAGTCGGAAGAGGCCCCAGCGCCGTAACTGTACAAGCCCCTTTGGCAGCAATTGAACTAGGCAGATCCATAGTAATCACAGGAACCGTTAGAGACCTTTCAGCGGGCTCGACTCAGTCAGAGCAAGCAGCACGCTTCGGCAACGGCTTGCCAGTTTCTTCAGATGAAAGCATGACGGACTGGATGGCATACGTTTACCAGCAAAAACCATTGCCGATGACTTTCAAAGGCGTTGAGGTGTCACTAAATGTTGTCGACAGCAACGGTAACTACCGAAACATTGGCACCGCAACTACTGACGCAAGCGGAATGTTCAGCTATCATTGGAAACCCGACATTGAAGGGAAATACACCGTAATCGCATCATTCTTAGGCACCGAGGGCTACTGGCCATCATATGCAGAGACAGCATTCGCAGTTGATCCGGCAGCTTCAACGCCTGTCCAGCCAGAACAGCCACCACCAAGCATTGCTGATCTCTACTTCTTGCCTGCAATCGCTGGCGTAATCGCAGCAATCATCATAGTTGGCATCGTAATCGTGCTCATGCTCAGAAAACGGTAGGCATCGTTCAACCGAAATAACACCCTTCCCCTTTTTTATCCTGAATGAAAAATTATTGTGGATGTTACTTTCCCAAGTTCAAACAAGACAAGGTTTAGTTAGGCTATCTTTCACTTTCCACAAATCATAAAAATTCTTCGGAGAGAAATAGAGACCTGGCCAAAATGGCTGGGTCTATTTCGAAGAAAATTTTTTGGCAGGGATTGTCGCAGCGGGTCTTATTTCAAGGGCAATATCCATGGGTGTTTCATCTCTTTGGTCAGTGGACCCTCAGGGCAAACAAGGCGTTCAGGGATCAACCGGTGCAACGGGAGCAACTGACCCACTTGGACCCACTGGGGCAACCTATGCCTTGCTCAAGATCATTTTATCAAGAATATGACTCCAGAAATCTAAACGATTTTTTCCAGGTCAAGTATCAGTTAAACTTAGTGCCTTGACTTTTCAACTCTTTATAGAGAGAAGTTGGCTACTATCATGGAAAAAACCCAATACGCGATAGAAGCGCTACAGACTAAGCACTGGATAAACGCGGAGTTCGAAGTATTAGATGAAATGATTTTTCAAAAGGTTTCGCAGAAAACCGCGAGCTGTCTATTGAGGTGACGTTCTTGCACCTCGCTAATCTCTTCACACCGGCAGTTACCGTTTTCTTCTTTAACCTTGCATTGTTCGCAGAGTTCAGAAGAGGATGGTTTTGAGGAAGTCTTTTGGTAGATATACATGGGATACTGTGTGCAGTTCCCGCACCAATGCCATCTATCGATTTGGCTTCCCCTGAC